>JAINDL010000209.1 GCA_019931245.1 Bryobacteraceae bacterium CoA2 C42 | reverse complement strand
GCCAAATGGCGAGGGACTCGCCCCTCCTGCCGGGCCGAAGCGAGTCCGTTGTGCGCGAGTTCGTCAGAAGGGTAAGTACAGGTTTCATGGTTTCCAAAAATTCTCCGGTTCCGGAATGGCCGCCCCGTCCTTGCGCGGGTCCGAAGCGCCAGATTTCACCTTCGTCTCGCGGTCGAACGCCACCGCCTGCCCGCCGCCCATGCGCGAAGAGTACGCGGCGCGAACATCGATCTGGTGGCCCAGTTTCCGCAGCCGCTCGAGCTCCGGGGCAGGGAAGCGGTTCTCCAACTGCACCCCGCAGCCCTCGGGCTCCCGCCGCGTAAACCGCGGCGACTCCATCGCCTCTTGAATGTTCATCTTCTGATCCACCAGATACGACACAAACTGCGCGTGCGCCTGCGCCTGGTTAAACCCACCCATAATCCCGAACGCCACCCGCGCATCCCCGTGCATCAGAAAGCCCGGGATGATCGTATGCAGCGGCCGCTTGTGCGGCGCAACGCGGTTGACGTGCCGCGGGTCGGTGTCGAACAACCCGCCCCGGTCGTGCAGATGGAAGCCGAACTCGTCGGTCGTAATGCCGGAGCCGAACTTGTTGTAGATGGACTGGATCCACGACACCATGTTCCCGTCCCGGTCCACTACCGCCAGATAAATCGTGTTCTTTAACTTCCCCGGCTCGCCCGCCCGCACGTCGCACTGCGCCCGGTTCGGGTCAATGCGCCGCGCCCGCTCGGCGGCATACGCTTTCGACAGCAGCCCTTCCGTCGGAATCGCCGCGAACTTCGGGTCGGTCACATACTGCCGCAAATCCATCACCGACAGCTTCTGCGCCTCGATCTTGAAGTGCAGATCCAACTGCGCCCCTGGCCTGGTTTCGAGGATGTTCAACATCTCAAGCGCCGATACCCCCTGCCCGTTCGGCGGCAGTTCAAACACCTTCGCCCCACGGTAGGTCGTCGAGATCGGCTCGACAAACTCGCTCTCGTACTCCGTAAAGTCGTTGCGCGCCAGCAGTCCGCCCAGCCGCTCGGAGGTCTTCACAATATCCGCCGCCAGCGGCCCTTTGTAGAACCCGTCCCGCCCCTGCCGCGCGATAATTTCGTAGGCCCGCGCTAAGCCTGGCGTCTTCCAGATCTCGCCCACTACCGGCACGCGGCCCGGCCACTTGCCCCCGCTCGTCGCCCAGTCTTCGTGGATGATTTCGGTCACCGGAAAGCCGTTGCGCGCATAGTGAATCGCCGGCGCAAACAATTCGGCCCACGGCAGCCGTCCGAACTTCTGGTGCATCTTCCACCAGCCGTCCACCGCCCCCGGCACCGTCACCGAGTGAATCCCCGTGAATCCGCCCTCCGGCGCCGCCGTCATCCGCGCCGGCGCCCAGCCGCTCGCGTTCAACCCGGTCAGCTTCTCCGTCTGTGCGTCGAAATGGATGGCGAACAGGTCGCCCCCAATGCCGCACATCATCGGCTCCACGACGCCCAGCACCGCATTGGCCGCTATCGCGGCATCAACGGCCGATCCGCCCCGCCCCAAAACCTGCGCCGCCACCTGCGACGCCAGCGTCTGGCTCGTCGCCGCCACGCCTTGCGTCGTCAAAATCATCGACCGCGACTGCCACCGCTCCTGTCCGGAAGCGGTCACCGCGAAAAGAACAATCAGCAGAAGCGCACAGGCCGCGCAGGCCCGGCACCAACGGGCGAGGAGCTCGACCCACCTGCCGGGCCGAAGCGAGTCCATTGTGCGCGTGTTCAAAAAGAGCGCACAGGCCGCGCAGGCCCGGCACCAACGGGCGAGGTGCTCGCCCCACCTGCCGGGCCGAAGCGAGTCCGTTGTGCGCGTGTTCAAAAAGAGCGCACAGGCCGCGCAGGCCCGGCACCAACGGGCGAGGAGCTCGCCCCACCTGCCGGGCCGAAGCGAGTCCGTTCTGCGCGTGTTTCTTGGAAGAGGATACATTCAGGCAATCCGAAGTTATATCATGCAAGAGGTAGGAGGGTCTTTTTTCTGCAACGCCGCAAATTCCTCAGCAAGTCCGCCGCCATCGCCGCCGGCATCAGCCTGCACCACTTCCCGTATCCTCTGTTCGCCAACCCCGCGCAAAAACTGGCCAGCGACCGCATCGCGCTCGGCCCGAAAAAAGTCATGCTCAGCCGTCTGGCCATGGGCACCGGCACCAACGGCGTGGGCGGGTCATCGAACCAAACTCGCAAGCTCGGCGTCAACGGACTTGCCGACCTGTTCCGCGCCGGCTACGACCAAGGCCTCAACTTCTTCGACGCGGCCGACCAGTACGGCACCCACCCCCACGTCCGCCAGGCCCTCAAAAGCGTCCCTCGCGAAAAGGTCACGGTTCTCTCGAAAACCCACGCCTCCACCGCCGCCGAAATGCGCGCCGACCTCGACCGCTTCCGCCGCGAACTCAACACCGACTACATCGACATCCTGCTGCTCCACTGCATGCTCGATAAGAACTGGAACGAGAAAAAGCGCGGCGCCATGGATGTCATCGCCGAAGCCCAGGAGCGCGGTATCGTCCGTACCAAAGGCACCTCCTGTCACACTCTCGATGCTCTCAAGACGGCCGCCGCCGAACCGTGGGTCGAAGTCGACCTCGCCCGCATCAACCCCGCCGGCATCGCCATGGACGCCGCCCCCGACGTTGTCATCGGCGTCCTCCGCCAGATGAAGGCCGCCGGCAAAGGCATCATCGGCATGAAGATCTTCGGCGCCGGCAAACTGCGCAGTAAACCCGACGAGTGCCTGCAGTTCGCGCTCGGCCTCGATTGTGTCGACGTCTTCACCATTGGCGCGGAAAGCCGCGCCGAAATGGAAGACTTGGTGAAAAAGATTCCCGCGGCCAGCGTCCGCGGATAAAATCAGATCAGGAGAATTGAAATGAAAAAATGGATTGTTGCCAGCCTTGCCACCTTGGCCCTCAGCGCCGTTCTCGTCGGTCAGGGCAAGACCCCGATTCTGCAGCCGCAGATGACCCCGGTCGGTGATCCGACCTACAAGAAAGCCATGGGCAAGATGGGCGAAAAGGCCGAAGGATGGTCCCAGACCAGCGTCGCCGCCGGCGTCGACGGCAAGCCCCTCACCGGCAAGACCGTCACCCTCGTCGGCGAGATCGTCGACTTCTCCTGCTACCTCCAGTTGGGTAAGCACGGCGAAAAACACCGCGCCTGCGGCCAGAAGTGCGCCAAGTCCGGCCAGCCCATCGGCCTGCTCACCGCCGACGGTTCGCTCTACATGGTGATGGAAGAAGAGCATGATCCGCGCCGCGACGGCCTGACCATGTCCGCCTTCCGCGCCGCCGCCGCCGACCACATGGGCCACGTCATGGAAGTCACCGGCATCATGACCCAGCACGGCGGTTACAAAGCCGTCTACGTCGCTGGCTATGTGAAACAGTAATCAATTCCCGCTAGAGAGGTTAAACCCATGAAGTTGGTGCGTTTACTCCCGCTTTTCTGTGTGTTCGGCGCCGCCATGATCCTCGGGCAGAGCAGCAAGGATACCTTCCGGGTCCCGCTTGGTCTCACCCCGATTCTCTGGCCCAAGGACAATCCTTACTCCGCCGACAAGGCCCACCTCGGGCGCCTGCTCTACTACGACAAGCGCCTCTCGGCCGATAACTCCGTCGCCTGCGCCTCCTGCCACGCCCCCGACAAGGGCTTCACAGACCAGTTGCCGGTTTCGGTCGGCATCCGGGGCCAGAAGGGCGGCATGAGCGCACCAACCGTCATTAACCGCGGCTACGGCCTGCTCCAGTTCTGGGACGGCCGCGCCGGTTCGCTTGAAGCCCAGGCCATCGGCCCCATCGCCAACCCCATCGAGATGGGCCACAGCCACGATGGCGTTGTCCGTAACCTCCAGCAGATCGCTGATTACCGCCAGCTCTTCAAAGCCTCCTTCGGCTCGGAAGAGGTCACCATCGACCGCGTCGCCAAGGCCATCGCGACCTTTGAACGCACCGTCGTCAGTGGCAACTCGCCCTACGACAAGTACCGCGCCGGCAACAAGAACGCCCTCTCGGCCGCGCAGGTTCGCGGCCTGAACGTCTACTTCAACAAGGCCAAGTGCGACTCCTGCCACGAAGGCCCGAACTTCACCCTCAACTCCTTCCACAACCTCGGCATCGGCACCGAAAAAGCCAACCCGGACGCCGGCCGCTTCGCCGTCACCAAGAACCCCGCCGACTGGGGCGCCTTCAAAACCCCCACGCTCCGCGAAATCGCCCACACCGCGCCCTACATGCACGATGGCAGCCTGGCGACCCTCGAACAGGTGGTCGATTTTTACGACAAAGGCGGCATCAAGAACAAGAACCTCGACGAAACCATGAAACCCCTCAACCTCTCCGCGCAGGAGAAAAAGGATCTGGTCGAGTTCCTCAAGGCCTTGAGCGGCGAAGGCTGGCAGCACCTCACCGCCCCGCAGTCGTTCCCGCAATAGAGTCCCGGCATGAATAATCATCTCCTGACGCGCGCGCACCTTCTGCGCGCCGCCCTCTCGGCGGCCGCCCTTGCGGCCGCCGGCTGTAACCAAAGCAAGAAGAAACAGATCGCTGTCATCCCCAAAGGCCGCGCCCACGTCTTCTGGCAGAGCGTGCACGCCGGAGCCGTCAAGGCCGCCCGCGAGCAGGACGTCGAGATCATCTGGAACGGGCCCGCCACCGAAACCGACTTCAACGCCCAGATCCAGATCATGGACGCCATGATCAACCGCAAAGTGGACGCTATCTGCGTTGCCCCCATCGACAAAAAAGTCATGGTCAACGTCGTCGAACGCGCCACCCGCGAAAAAATCCCCGTCGTCATCTTCGACTCCGGGATCGACACCCCGCAGTTCGTCGCGCAGGTGATGACCGACAACAAAGAGGCCGGCCGCGTGGCCGCCCGCCGCATGGGCGAAATCCTCGCCGGCAAAGGCAAAGTTGTCATGGTCGCCGTGCAGCCCGGCGGCGCCTCCACCATGCTCCGCGAAGAGGGCTTTGAGGAGGAGATCCGCAACTTCCCCGGCATCCAGATCGTCGACAAGCGCTACGGCATGTCCGACTACGCCAAAAGCCTCCAGGTGGCCGAGAACATGCTCACCGCCGTCCCCGATGCCGCCGGCCTGTTTGCCTCAAACGAATCGAGCGCCGCCGGCGCCGCCCAGGCGCTCAAAGCCCGCGCCGCCAGCAAGGTCAAGGCCATCGGTTTTGATTCGAGTCCGGCCCTCGTCGCCGACCTCAAGGCCGGCGTCTTCGATTCGCTCGTCATCCAGGACCCCTTCTCGATGGGCTATCAGTCGGTGCTCAACGCGACGAAGGCCATCAACAACCAACCCGTCGAAAAAATCAACAACATGCCCCCGCAGTTGGTTACCCAGCAGAACCTCGCCACGTCCGAGGTGCAGGCCAAACTCAATCCCGATCTCAAAAAGTATCTCGACTAACGGTTAACTGCCCTGTGCCGAGGCGTTGACCAGCGTGCTGCCTACCCGCGAAAGCATCGTGCAGATTGCCGGGCCGATGGAGGTTGGGAACGTCGCTGCCACCGAAACCGCGACGAACGCCGCCATCAGAGCATATTCAATCATGTCTTGGCCCTCTTTGTCGCGCCGAACCATCGCGCACAGCCGGTCAACAATTCCCTTTGCCAAGAGCCTTACGGTTTGCGCATCCACAACTTTAGTTTGCGCCTCTCCCGACAAATCGGGAATGCGGACTTTGGCCGGGCAAACTTTCCCGGTTCACCCTAAGGAGGGGAGAAAACCAAATTACTCCTTCCCTTCGCAGGGGAGTAGAAAGGTTCCTCCCGAGGCGTTCAAACCGTCGGATCCGGCAATCCCAGCTGCGTCCGGATATCGCTATAGATCTCCGAGATACTCCGGCTCGCATCCACCGTCAACAACATTCCCATCCGGTCGTACAGCTCAAGCAGCGGCTTCGTCTTCTCGTGGTACTCCCGCAAGCGCGTCTTGAGCGCCTCCGGGTTGTCATCGGCCCGCTTGGTAAACCCCGATCCCTGCCCCATCTTCGCCCGGTACATCACCCGCTGGTACACCACCTCGTCGGCGAGTTCGAGGTAGATCACCTTGTCGAGATTCCAGTTTTCAAACAGGTACTCTGCCTGTGCCCGCGTCCGCGGAAATCCGTCGAGCACGAAGCCGTAGTTCCAGTCGTGCTGGTCGAGACGGTCCCGCACCACCCGCTCGACAATTTCGTCCGGCACCAGCAGCCCGGCATCGGTAATCCGGCGGATCCGCGCCGCCAGTTTCGTGTGGTGCGAAACATTCCAGCGGAAGATCTCGCCAATCGAGATGTGGACAAAATCATAGTCCCGGCACAGCAGCTCGCTCTGCGTGCCTTTGCCGGAACCTTGCGGACCTGAAATAACGAACTTATTCATGCTTTCCTGACGGTGAACCAATCGACATCATAGGTCGAAGCGGATGCCCTGCGCTAGGGGCAGCTCCCGCGAAGAGTTGATCGTGGCGGTCTGCCGGCGCATATACGCCTTCCAGGAGTCGCTGCCGGATTGCCGGCCGCCGCCCGAATCTTTCTCTCCGCCGAAAGCCCCACCGATCTCGGCGCCCGACGTCGCTATATTCACATTAGCAATCCCGCAGTCGCTTCCGCGCGGCGAAAGAAACCGCTCAGCCGCCTCCACGCTCCCCGTGAAGATCGCGCTCGCCAAGCCCTGCGGCACGGCGTTGTTCAAGGCAATCGCCTCGTCGAGGTCCTCAAACTCGATCAGATGCACCACCGGCGCGAACAGCTCCTCCCGCACCGCCGCCATCCCGCTCAGTGACTTCACCAGCGCCGGCCGCACATAGCACCCGCCCCGCAGCGGCTTGCCCTCGTAGTCCCGCTCGACGGCCTCGCCACCGCAGAGCACCTCGCCGCCCTGCTCCCGCATCGTCCGCAGCCCCTCCTGCATCCGCCGCACCGCCGCCCGGTCAATCAATGGCCCGCACAGGCTCTGCGCCGCCAGCGGATGCCCCACCCGCACCTTCTCCCACGCCCGCACGAGATACTCCCGATACTCCCCGGCCACCGCCCGCTGCAGCAGAATCCGCCGGATACTCGTACACCGCTGCCCGGCCGTCCCCACGGCGCCAAACAGCAGCGCCCGCACGGCCAGCCGCGGGTCGGCGTCCGCCATCACAATCGCCGCGTTATTGCCCCCCAACTCAAGCAGCGTCCGCCCCAGCCGCGCGCCCACCACCTCGGCCACCCGCCGCCCCATCCCCGTCGATCCCGTCGCCGCCACCAGCGCCAGCCGCCGGTCGGCCGCCATCCGCTCGCCCACCACGCCCCCGGGCCCGCACACCAGCGTAAACACCCCGCCGAAGCCGTGCCGTTCGAGAATCGCGCCACACAGCTTCTGCACCGCAATCGCCGTCAATGGCGTCCGCTCACTCGGCTTCCACACCACGCAGTTGCCGCACACCGCCGCCACAAACGCGTTCCAACTCCACACCGCCGCCGGAAAGTTGAACGCCGTCAGGCACCCGATTACCCCCAGCGGATGCCACTGCTCCATCAACCGGTGCCCCGGCCGCTCGCTCGGCATCGTCCGGCCGTACAGCTGCCGCGACAAACCCACGGCAAAGTCGGCCACGTCGATCATCTCCTGCACCTCGCCCCGGCCCTCGGCCAGGATCTTGCCGGTCTCGAGCGCAATCAGCGCCGCCAGATCCTCTTGCGCCGCCCGCAGCGCCTCGGCCATCTCGCGGACAATCAGTCCGCGCCCCGGCGCCGGGCAGTCCCGCCAGCGCGGCCACACCCGCTGCGCCACGTAGACGGCATCGTCGTAGTCCTCCTCGGCCCCGCTCCGCACGGTCGCCAACTCCGCCCCGTCGGCCGGTGAAACCACCGTCCACGGCTCCCCGGCCGGACTCTCCGCCCACTCTTCGTGGGCTACCCCGGACTGTTCCTCGGCAATCCCCAACCGGGCCAGCAGACGGCGAACTTCGGTTCTCTCAAGCGAAGAGTCAAGCAGGTTCATAGCGGCGTCGTGAGCCACCCGAACGCGGCCGGCCCCGTGCCAAAACGGCGGCCCGCCCGCGCGGCGGCTTGCTCTATTGTGGCAAGCGCCGCGGCCGCGTCAAAGGCCGGGTACAGCTCGCGCAGCCGCACGCCCGGCGCCCGCGTCGTCGCGCCCCGCGGCTTGGTCGCGCGGTCGTGCAGCGCGTCGCCAATCAGGTCCTCTACGGTGGCCGCCAGCGCCCGCTCCGCCAACCGTTCCGCGTTGCACGGCAGCAGCGGCGCCAGCGTCGCGTGCACGCGCAGCCCGGCCGCCCGCAGCGCGCCGATCACCCGCCACCGCTCCTCCACCGGCGCGCAGTGCGGCTCAAACTGTCGCCGCACCGCCTCGTTGTCCGTCGTCACGCTGAAGCTGATCCGCAGCCGCGGTATCGCCCGCAGCCACTCGATATCGCGCCGAATCAGCGGTCCCCGCGTCTGCACGACAAACATCGCCGGCGGCCGCGCGGCCACCGCCGCCAGAATCTCCGGCATCAACTCCCGTTCGGCCTCGGCCGGCTGGTACGGATCGGTCAGCGGCGAACAGTAAATCACCTGCTCCGGCCGCAGCTCCCGCCGCAGCAGCTCCGCCGCGTTGCTCTTGAACGTGGTCCCCGCGCCCCAACTCCGCCAGTCCTCCGGCCGCAGACCACCCTGCACCCGCAGCGTTGGCACATAGCAGTAGCTGCACCCGAACGTGCAGTTCCGCGCCGGCGTCAGCGAGTGCGTAAAACCGGCCTCGCGCAGAAAGCCGGACGTCCGCGTCAGGATCGTCCGGCTCGTCTGCTCGCCTATGCGATAGAGCATCTACTCGGCCCGGTTTTTCACGTGCTTATCGAACCACTCCACCATCTCGGCCAGCGTATGCTCCACTGACTCCCGCGCCGCGTACCCGTGCGACTCAAACGGCAGGTACACAAACCGTACCGTCCCGCCGTTGCCCCGGATCGCCGCGTACATCCGCTCGGACTGAATCGGGAAGGTGCCCGTGTTGTTGTCCGCCTGCCCGTGGATCAACAGAATCGGTTCGTTGATCTGGTGCGCGCTCAGGAACGGCGACATGCCCAGGTAGGTTGCCGGCGCCTCCCACAGCGTCCGCCGCTCGGCCTGGAAGCCGAACGGCGTCAGCGTCCGGTTGTAGGCCCCGCTCCGCGCCACCCCCGCCGCAAACAGGTCCGAGTGCGCCAGCAGGTTCGCGGTCATGAAGCCGCCGTAGCTGTGGCCGCCCACGCCCACCCGCTTCGGATCCGTCACCCCCATCGCCGCCGCCTTGTCGATGGCCGCCTTGGCGCCCGCCACGATCTGCTCGAGATAGGTGTTGTTGGCCGTCTCCGGATCACCAATCACCGGCAGTGCCGCGTCGTCCAGAATCGCGTAGCCCGCCAGCAGGTAGAACAGGTGCGAAGCGCCCGCCAGCTGCGTGAACCGGTACGGTGAGCCATTGATCTGCCCGGCCGTGTCGGCGTCGTTGTACTCGCGCGGATACGCCCACAGCACCGTCGGCAGCGGTTTGCCCGGCTGATAGCCCGGCGGCAGGTACAGCGTAAAGCTCAGCGGGACGCCATCGGCCCGCTGGTAGTTCACCAGCTGCTTTTTCACCTGCCGCATCTCCGGCGCCGGGTCCACAAAGCTCGTCAACGCCGTCCGCTTCCCTTCGGCCAGCAGGAAGAAGTTCGGCGGCTCGGTGGTCGATTCCCGCCGCGTAATCAGCCGCTTGCCCTCTTTGTCGAGCACGTTCACCACCGACTCATACACCCCGTCGCCGCACGCAAACAGCCGCTCCTTGGCCTTGGTCTTCAGGTTCACCCGGTCGAGAAACGGCCGGTCGCCCTGCGGGCTGGCCCCGTCGCCCGTGAAAAACGCAAAGTCGCCGTCGCTGACTACCACCCGCTGCCCGCTCGGCAGCAGTTCGGTCACCGCCGTGCCCATATCGCGGTAGCGGTCCTGCATATTCCGCGACAGCACCTCGTCCACCTGCGCCGGGCTCTTGGTCGGGTCCACCAGGAACATCCGCAGCCGCTTGGTCTTACGGTCGTAGTCGGACGCCAGCATGCGCCCGTCGCGCAGGTAGTTCGTCCGCCCCATCGCCCGCTTTTCAAACTTGGTCACCTCCCGCGGCGCGCGGAACGGCGCCTGGGCCATCAGCACCCGGTCCCGGTGCGGCACCGTCTCCTTCGGGTTGCCGCCGTCAAGCGCTTCTACCCACAGCAGCGTCGCCCCCTCGGTGGGGTACCAGTGCACGTTCCGCGGACCCGTCCGCACCCCCTCGAGCGGCACCCGGTCGGCCAGCGGCAGCTTGGCGATCGACGCCACGGTCTTGCCCGCCTGGTCCCACACCTCCACGTCCTCCGGGAACCGCTCCACCGGCAGCACCCACGAAAACGGCCGGTGCACCTTCGTCACCAGGTAATGCTGTCCGTTGGGCGACGCCTCCGCGCTGCCGAAAAGGCCCGGCTGCCCCACCAGCGTCGTCCGGCCCGTCGCCGCCTCCACCACCGCCAACTGCGACGTGCAATAGTACTCAAACAGCGCCTCGTCGTGCTCGCTCTTGAGCAGGTCCTGATACGTCGGCACCGGGGTAGCCTTGCCGAACGACTCCTGAATATCCGGCCCCGCCGGCACCAGCGGCGCCTCAGGCACCTTGCCGCGCTGCGCCGGTATCGTCTGCACCAGCAGAGACCGGCCTCCCGGCAGCCAGCTCATCGCCTCGCCGTAGGCGGCATTCAGCCGCACCTTGGGCACCGCGCGCAACTGCCCCGTCTTCACGTCCAGCAGATACAACTCCAGCCGGTCTTCAAACATCGCCAGGAACGCCGCCGTATCCCCCTGCGGATTCCACTCGGCCGCGCTGAGCCGGGCGCCGGCCGGCAGCGGCACCGCCTGCTTCCGGAGCGTTGTCAAATCGATCAGCTCAATGGCCTTGTAGCTCGCCCGCGGATTCCGCGGGCCATTGTTGCGCGGGTTGATGCGCAGACCGGCCAGCCGGAGCATGGGCTGGGCGAGTTCGGCAATCGGCGGATACCGGTCCGGTTCGAGCAGCAGCAGGTGCGTCTTAGCCGGGTTCACGCTCGGCGTGGGCGTGGCCGGCGCCCGCAGGACTTTCAGGATAGCCTCGGGCGGCTGTTTGTACTTGGTCTGGGCGACAAGGGCCAGCGAAGCGAAGAGAGGAAGCAGAAGGATGCGTCGCATCTCCCCAGTTTGACATTTGGCCCGCACCCCGGCGCGGTATCTTCGCGCCATTCTAAAGTTTATCGTCGCGCCGGACGATTACCTCTCCTATGGAAAAGACCGCTCTGTCCTTCATCTCTCTCGTCACCTTCGGCGTCGGAGCCCTCGCCGTCTCGGCGGCCAGAAAGCACCGGGAGCGCCTGGCCTCCGCGCGCGAAAAGGCCGGCGCCGCCGCCGCCGAAATGGCCTCCCTCCGGAAACGTGCGGTCGCCCAAGCCGCCGTCGAAGCCACCGGTCACTCCATGCTGCAGATGGCCCACGACCTCGCCTTCCTTCAGGAAGCCCTGGCCGAGGCGGCCATCCCGCCCGTGAACGCCAAAACAGCTTGAGCGAATTGTAAAGGTCTCGTAAAATCGCCGGGACCGCCGTAAATCACTGCTCTCGCTGCCGCGTATATAGGGCAGGAGGCAGTAATCATGCAACGCCAAATCGCTCACTTGTTCGTCGTCGCCATCGCCGGAGCCGCGCTCCTGGCCGCATCCACCACCGCTCCCAACGCCCCGCGCACCCAGGAGCGCCTCGAAAAAGAGGTCCGCCGAGAGCTCATCACGCTCCCGTTCCTCTCTATCTTCGATAACCTCACCTACCGCATCGAAGGCGAAACCGCTTATCTCTCCGGCCAGACAATCCGGCCGGTGCTCAAAAGTGATGCCGCCAACCGCGTCCGCTCCCTCGAAGGCATCACCAACGTGGTGAACGAGATCGAGGTCCTACCCCTGTCGCCCTTTGACGATCGCCTCCGCCTCGTCCTCGCCCGCGCCATCTACGGCCAGCCCGTCCTGCAGCGCTACGCCCTCGGCGCGAATCCCTCCATCCGGATCATCGTCCGCAACGGCAACGTCACCCTCGAAGGCATCGTCGACCGCGAAATGGACAAAACCATCGCCGGCCTCCAATCCAACGCCGTCGCCAATGTCTTCGCGGTAACCAACAACCTGCGGATCGCCGCGAGGTAGCTACTTGCCGGGAATCGTCGAACTCCGGTTGGCCGGATCGTAGAGCGCCTTCGTCCCCAGGGCGAACATCTCCTCGGTCCGGCCCCCCTCCAGCACCAGCCTCGCCGTATACTTCCCCACCGCCGGGCCGTGCTTGTACCCATGGCCGCTCCCTCCGCCCAACAGCCACACGTTCTCCTGCTCCGGATGCCGGTCGATCAGATAATCCCCGTTCACCGTGTTCTCATACTGGCAAACCTCGGCCTGCGTCAACGGCGCCCCCGCCAACAGCGGAAACCGCTTCCGCAGATACGCCCGCACCCGGTCCACCGACGCCTGCGGCACCACCCGCTCCTGCGTCTCCGGATCCACCTCCGGCCCGTGCCCGTCCGGCGCGATCTTAAAACCCCGGTTTTCCAGATCCGGCAGCCCGTAGATCGTGTCCCCCGGGTCCACCCACGCCGGCAGCAGCGGCGCCCGGAACGTCGCCTCGCCCGCCCCCGCCCCGAAGTAAAACACCTCCTGCCGCGTCGGCCGGATCCGCCCCCGCAACAAATCCGGAAACACCTGCGGCAGCCACGGCCCGCAGGCAAACACAAACTGGCCCGCCTTCACCCCCGCCACGCTCTCCACCTTCCGGCCCCTCCCCGGCGCCTCCACCCGCGCCTGCTCATACCGCAGCCCGTTTTTTACCAGGTGCCGCACCACCGTCTGCACCCCGCGCCGCGCCATCAACCCCCCGGCCTGATACTCAAAGATCCCCCACGTCAAACCCTCAAGGCCAATCCCCGGAAACCGCTTCCCCATCTCCTCGCGCGTCAGCACGTCATGCTTCACGCCCAGCTTCCGGAACGCCGCCAGATTGGCGTTCATATAAGCATCGTCCGGCCGCCCCATCCACAAAAAGCCCGTCTCGTGGTACAGCGTCGGATCGGTCGCCGCGTAGAACTCTTTATAGACCGCCAGCGCCTCCATCGACCAGCGCGTGTAGATCTCCTTCGGTCCGTAACCGGCCCGCGTAATCCGCGACTCTCCGCCCGAACTCGCCCGGTTGTTCGCCGCCCCGTGCTGGTCAATCAACGTCACCCGCGCCCCGGCCTGCCGCAGCATAAACGCGGTCCACGCTCCAAAAACGCCGGCTCCAATCACGGCAATATCGGCAATCGGCTTGGTCTGCGCCACGGCTGCTCCTGTCAGGACCGAGTGGGTCAAAAATGTTCTACGCGATGCGTTCGGCACTCTTCTCAGAGTATCAGGCGATGAATTATCATAAATGTTCAGGTCTTTTCCGCGATCGAACTGGCCGGAAACGAGCTAATTTCTGTTCCCCATGCCCCTTCGATCGTTACTCCTCTGGTTCGCCTTGGCGGTCGCTGCTTACCCCCAAGCCCCCGAAAAACCAGCCGAGAACAAGCCCCCCGCGCTCGAAGATCCGCCGGCCGCCCAAACCCGGACTCAACTGAACCTCCTCGGCCAGACCGACAATAAATCCGGCGAAAGCCGCCGCAACGAAAACGTTCAGTTCAACCTCGTCGACAACAACGCCCAGAAAGAGCTCAACCAGCGCATCGGCGTCACCGCCTCCTTCGTCCACGAGTTCTCCTCCGACCGCAACTACTTCGGCGCTGAATTCGGCCCCACCGCCCCCTGGAGCGTCCTCCAGGCCCCGTCCTTCAAGGACTCCTGGCACGGCAATCTCAACTGGAGCCATCTCAATAGCCTCACCTCCGCCCGCGCCTTCTTCCAGGTCGGCGGCGTCCAACCCGCCCGCGACAACAACTTCGCCGCCGCCCTCTCCGGCAAGCTCTGGCGCGGCGCCTCCCTCACCTGGGACGGCGGCCTCCAAGCCCTCCGCGGCGTCGTCAACGGCAACATCCTCGCCCCCCTCCCCAGCGAACGCACCCCCCTCGCCACCGAACCCCGCCTCCGCGCCATCGTCGCCAGCATCCTCAACTCCTATCCCAATATCCCCCCCAACCGCCCCGACATCGACCCCCGCATGGTCAATCTCAACGCCCCTCAAACCATCGATAACCGCAACACCGCCTCCCGCCTCGACCAGCGCCTCGGCCGCCGCGACCAACTCTCCTTCAGCTACAACTGGATCACCCAGAACGTCCTCGCCTTCCAACTCGTCCGCGGCCAAAACCCCAACACCACCACCCGCGCCCACAAAGCCGGTCTGGCCTGGAACCGCTCCCTCTCCCCCACCACCGTCCTCTCCGCCGCCTACCGCCTCGACCGCGTTGGCACCGTCATCGGCCCGGAACCCACCGCCGTCCCCTACGCCATCTACCCCTCCACCGCCCTCACCAACATCAACGCCAACAGCACCATCCCCATCAACCGCGCCCAGAACGCCTTCAAATCCGCCCTCCAACTCCGCCGCTCCGCCGGCCGTCACAACTGGTCCCTCGGCGCTCAGTTCAACCGCCACCAACTCAACGGCTCCGATTCGGACTCCCACATCCCCGCTCTCTCGTTCAATAACACCGCCACCGCCGACGTGATTACCAACATCCGCCTCGGCACCCCCATCACCATGTTTCAGGCCGTCGGCTCCATCCATCGCGGATTCCGCAACTGGGACAACTGGATCTACTTCAACGACACCTGGCGCGCCCGCCCCAACTTCACCGTCAACTTCGGCCTCGGCTACCGCCCCAACAGCCGCCCCATCGAAGTCAACGGACTCAACCGCTTCCCCTACAAAAGCGACAACAACAACTTTGGACCCTTTCTCGGACTCGCCTACCGCCTCGCTCCCCGCTGGGGCGTCCTCCGCGCCGGCTATGGCTTCCACTACGGCGAAATCTTCCCCGCCACCTTCCAGCAGATTCGTTTCAATCAGCCACTCAACGCCAAGATCGTCATCCAACAGCCCAACCTCGCCAATCCGTTCGAAAACATCGACGCCACCCAGCTCAGCAAGGCCCGCGCCGTCTCTTACGCCTACGCGCCCGACTTAGTCTCTCCTTACTCCCAGCTCTATAGCTTCACCTGGGAGCTCCAACCGCTCTCCCCTCTCCGCTGGCAGATCGGTTACACCGGCAGCCGCAGCCAAAAACTCCTCTACCATCACTACACCAACCGCGCCCACCCCATCCCCGGCATCCCCACCACCGTCGCCACCATCGACCAGCGCCGCGCCGACCCCACCAAAGCCGACATCCGCACCGTCGGCAACATGTCCCGCGGCTTCTACGACGCCTTCAAAACCACCGCCCTCGTCCCCCGCTGGCGCGGCCTGAATCTCGAAGCGTCCTATTGGTTCAGCAAAGCCATCGACCTCGGCGCCGACTACACCAGCACCGCCCACGACATCGACAGTTTCCGCGGCCGCTCCCAGTATGAGTTCGAAGCGCACAGCGAACTCCGCGGCCGTTCCCGCTTCGATCAGCCTCACGCCTTTCTTCTCCGCTCCGACTACTCCGTCCCCCGCTTCCGCCGCCCCTGGCTCGGCCGCTGGGGTCTGTTCGCCGTGGCCCTGTCCAAGTCCGGGACGCCCTTTCAGGTCACCGGCGGCTCGGACGCCCCCGGCTACGGCAACGTCGACGGGGTCAGCCTGGACCGTCCGAACATCCTCGACCCTTCCATTCTCGGCCGCGCCATCTCTCACCCTGACCGCGCCCGCCAACTCCTCCCCCGCGCCGCTTTCGCGTTTATCACCCCCAACGACCTCCGCGGCAACCTCGGCCGCAATACGTTCCGCCGCGGCCCCGTCCGCAACATGAACGCCGGCCTCAGCATCGACTGGCCCCTGGCCAAGGAACGCACCCTGGCCTTCCGCGTGGAAAGCAACAACCTGACGAACTCCCCCCAGTTCGCCGAACCCGGCACCGCGCTCACCGATCCCAACTTCGGCATGATCACCAACACCCTCAACGACGGCCGCAGCTTCCGCTTCTCCCTCCGCTTCAGCTACTGATCCCCACCCTACTCCACCGCCACCGTCGCCTCATTACTCACCCGCCCCCCGCTCACCAGCCGCAGCCGCACCCCCGCCCCCCGCGGCACCTCCGCCGGCACCACAAAGTTCACCTGATCCAACCCCGCAAACCCCGGCGCCCGGCCCGCATACACCGGCGTCACCCGCACCCCACCCAACTCCACCTCCACCGGCGTGGTCGCCCACGCCAATCCCCCCCGCTGCTCCGTCGCCCCCAATCCCGTCGCAAACACCGCCATCACCGTACCCGTCCGCGCCGCGCTCTGCGCCGTGTTCAACGCCCCCGTCACCGCGTCAATCGCCGCCGCCGCCCCCACCCCCGTCCCGCTCTGCGTGAAAATCGCCGGCGCCGCCGCCTCCACCAATACGTTCAGCCCGTGCGCTCCTTCAGCGTTCCGCACCTCCAGCCGCACCAACCCCCGCGCGCCCTCCGGCAGAATCGCGTTAATCTGCCCCGGCCCGACAAACTGCAATCCCGCCGCCGTCCCGTTCACCAGCACCCGCACCCCCGCCAACTCCACCGGCAGCGGCAGCGCCGCCGCCTGCCCGGTCGTCACCGCCAACCCGGATCCGTAAATGGAAACAAACATCCCCGGCGCCCGGCTCAACCCCGGCACCCGCCCCGCCGCCGGCAACACCGCCGCCACCTGCGGCCCCGGCTTTACCACCGCCACGTTGAACCCCACCGGCGCCACGTTTACCCCCGCCGTCACCTCCGGCGTCCCCGCCATCCGCACCTCCTGCCGCCCCGCCGGCACAAAATCCGCCGACCACGCAAACGCTCCCTTGGCTAACTCCACCGTCCCCGCCGTCACCCGCGCCGCCGACTCCAACGCCCGCCCCTCCCGGTCCTGGTAACTCAACAGCAGGCCCCCGGCGGTGTTCCACGAACTCCCCGGCGCCTCCCCCAACCCCCGCCACTCGGCCGTGCCGTCCAAAAACGACCGGATAATCCGCCACGAAAGATGGTCCTCCGAGTCCACCTCCGCCAGATACGGCGCCCGCCCGCACCCCGGCGCCGCCAGCCGCAACAGCGGCGAATTCGTATGGCAGTACGGCACCACCCGCAACCGGTCCTCGCCCGCCTGAAACCGCAGCGAGGCCGACGTAAACGGCACCAACCCATCCCCGGTCGGGCTCGCCGCCCCGGCGATGGCAATCGCGTCCACCCCGCGCAAATCGTCCCCGCCCTGGTTCCACGTCCCCAGGTCAAACAAAAACCGGCTCCCCGGCAGCATCGCCCGCACCTGCGGGTCCACCGCCGCGACGGTTCCGAACAAGCCCGCAAAGCCGATACCAAAATGCGGCGAACCGAGAAACACCGCCTTCCGCACCCGCGGATTCGCCGGCGGCACAAACGTACCCGGCGCGTTCTGCTTGCCGGCCAGGTAGCTGCGCAAAATCAGCCCCCCCATGCTGTGGACCACCACGTCCACCTCCGCCGCCCCGCTTTCGGCGATCCGCCGCCCCAGCGCCGCGCCCATCTCCTCAATCGTCGGCCGCGGCTCACCGCCGGCCGGAACCGAGCAGTTGTTGAACCAGATCACTTGGCGCCCCGCCGCCCGGAGACGCTCCTCCAACTGCCCGAACGTCTCCCGGCTCACCCGGCTCTCGCAAGGCAGATCCTGATAGCCATTCACCAGCACCACCGGAGGTGCCGTCTGTCCCCAGGCTGTCCCATCCGCCAAAAGCCCACCAGCCAACAGGAAGAGAAAGGTACGCATACCCCCTATTCTGCAACAAAAACACGAGAGGCCGTCCTGTAGCAGGACGGCCTCAGGCAACAGCGCCGTGTGTGAAAAGGTGGCTTAGCCGCGCGTAACGTTCTCGGCCTGCAGACCCTTCGGGCCCGTCTTGACTTCGAACTCAACCTCCGATCCCTCATCCAGCGCCCGGTATCCATTCATCTGGATTGCGCTGAAATGGACGAAAACATCCTCACCGCTGGACCGCTGGATAAAGCCATAGCCCTTGGCGGCATTGAACCATTTCACTACACCTTTTTCTCTCACTACGAAATCTCCTAATGCAGGTTACTGCTTTGAACGCGCTACCACGGGAAATGGCCAAAACATCGCGGAATCAACACTTTTGCCGCTGCGCTTTCGAAAGTTTCTCATATTGAACACCGAGTTGCAAATCGGGGGGTCACCCGACCAGCTTCCTCACCACCTCGCCATGCACGTCCGTCAGCCGGAACTCCCGCCCCATGAACCGGTACGTCAGCTTCGTGTGGTCGAAACCGAGAAGGTGCAGCATCGTCGCCTGCAGGTCGTTGATGTCCACTTTATCTTCAAGAATGTTCAACCCGAAGTCGTCCGTCTTCCCAATCACCTGCCCGGTCCGGATCCCGCCCCCGGTCATCCACATCGTGTAGCCGTTCGGGTTATGGTCCCGCCCGGCGTTGCTGGCGTCCTCCGGCCGCCGGAACTCCGACATCGGCGTCCGCCCGAACTCGCCGCCCCAAACCACCAGCGTATCTTCGAGCAGCCCCCGCTGCTTCAGATCCCGGATCAACGCCGCCGCCGGCTGGTCCGTCGTCCGGCACTGCTTCGGCAGCCCCGTGTTAATCGACGAATGGTGATCCCACGACCCGTGCATCAACATCACAAAGCGCACGCCCCGCTCAATCATCCGTCGCGCCAGCAGACAGTTCGTCCCGTAGGCGTTCGTCGCTTCCTGCCCGATCCCGTACATCTCCTTGGTCGCCGCCGACTCGCCCGAAAAGTCGAGCAGCTCCGGCGACGAACTCTGCATCCGAAACGCCAGCTCATAGGAGTGGATCCGCGAGGAGATCTCCTCGTCACCCGTCACCGCCTGCCGCATCTCGTTCAAATCCCGCAGCGCGTCCAGCCGCGCCCGCTGCCGCGCCGGGTCCACTCCCTCAGGGTTCTTCAGATACAAAATCGGATCCCCGGTGCTCCGGAACGGCGTCCCGGCGTACGTCGTCGGCAGAAAGCCGCTCGAAAAATTGTCCGATCCCCCGCTCGTCCCCGACCCCGAACTCAACACCACAAACCCCGGCAGGTTCTGCGACTCCGAGCCCAGCCCGTAGGTCACCCACGAACCCATCGCCGGACGCCCCACCTGGTTATGCCCCGTAAACAGCTTCAACTGCCCCGGATGGTGGTTGAACTGGTCCGAGTGCATCGACCGCACAAAACATAAATCGCCCGCGATCGACGCCGTGTGCGGCAGCAGATCGGCAATTTCCATCCCCTGCGGCCCGTACCTCTGAAACGTCCGCGGACTACCCAGAATCGTCGCCGTCGGCTTGATGAAGGCCAGCTTCAGATCCTTGGTCATCGACGCCGGCAGGCTCTTGCCGTGCCACTCCTGCAGCAGCGGCTTGGGGTCAAACAGGTCCATCTGGCTCGGCGCCCCTTCCATGAACAGGAAGATCACCCGCTTGGCCTTGGCCGGCAGCGGCGGCTGCTTCGGCGCCATGGGATTCGCTGCCGCCCCGTAGCCGTCCCGCGCCAGCAGATGCTGCAGCGCCACCAGGCCAAATCCGCTGCCGAGACGGCCTAACAACTCTCTCCGGTTCGTCATCACAACCTACTCCCTGGTAATAAACTCGTCCAGATTCAACAGCACGCTCGCCATCAGCGTCGTGTTGTTCTCGGCTTGAAATCGCTCCAGCCGCGCCCGCTCGGCCGCCGTCGGCTTCCGCTGTAGCGCCAGCTCAAAAGCCTCCTCCACCGTCTTCGCCCGCTTGCCCAACTGCTCGGCGGCCTCGAGAAACACCGGATCGTTCAACAGATTCAGCGCCTGCAGCGGCGTGTTCGACCGCGTCCGCCGGCAGGCCGCCACGGTCGACCGCGGCGCGTCAAAGTTGGCCAGCAGCGGATAGGGCGTCGTCCGCTGATAGTGGATGTAGACGCCCCGCCGGTAGCGATCCGTCCCCCCGCTCACCTGCCACTTCGTCCCCGACGAATAGCCCAGCGCCGTCACGCCCTCCGGCTGCGGCGGCTTCACGCTCGGCCCACCAATCCGCGGATCAAGCAACCCGGAAACCCGCAGCGCCGCATCCCGGATCGCCTCGGCCGGCAGCCGCAGCCGCGACTGCCGCGCCAGCAGCCGGTTCTCCGGGTCCAGCTCCTGCAACTCCGGCCGCGCGTGCGAACTCTGCCGGTAAGCGGCCGACAGCACCATCGTGCGGATAATCGCCTTCCGGCTCCAGCCCCGCTCCCGAAACTCGGCCGCCAGCCAGTCGAGCAGCTCCGGATGCGACGGCCGCGCCCCCATCACCCCGAAATCCTCCGACGTCTTCACGAGTCCCGCCCCGAACAGCTCCTGCCAGACCCGGTTCACCGCCACCCGGCTCACCAGCGGATTCTCCGGCGCCGTCAACCAATCGGCCAACTCGCGGCGCGTCGCCCGGCCCCCGGATTTGCCGAGCGGCGGCAGAAAGCCCGGGGCGTCCGGCTCGACGGGAATGCCCAGGGTCTTATAATCGCCCCGCACGCGCAGATAGCTCTGCTTCGGCTCCGGCTCCTCGGCAATCGTGTAGGCCTCGCTCAACGGCGGAAACTCCTCGTCGAGCGCCCGCAGCTTTTTGTCCAGCTCGTCAAACTTCAGCTTTCTATAGGCGGGTTGCCCGATGGCGAAGTGGTAGTTCCGCACAAAGTGCGTCTCGAGCACCAACTGCTCCCGTTGGGTTCGTTTCGCAAAAGGCTTGCGCATAATGCGCGCCCCGTCGCCGCCCTCGGTCAGCTTCAGCAGGCAGTCCCACGCCAGGTCCCAGTCGGTCCGCTTGCCCGGCTCGGCTGCGGCCTGCAGCATGTTCTTTTCCCAATCGGGCTGCATTTCGCGCACCTTGTACTCAGCGATCAGCGCCTCGCGCCGCGCCGTGTACTCCGGCCCGCGGACGTTTTTCTCGCCCGGCAGCGGCGCCTCGATGTCTTCTTCCTCCGCGTTGTCGAAAAACGCGTACAGCGAGTAAAAATCCTTCTGCTGGATCGGGTCGTATTTATGGTCGTGGCACTGCGCGCACCCGACCGTCAGCCCCAGCCACACCGAACCCACCGTCGCCGCCCGGTCGGCAATGTTCTCAAACCGGAACTGCTGATTGTCGATGCCGCCCTCCCGGTTGGTCAGCGTGTTCCGGTGGAAGCCGGTGGCCACGCGCTGCTCGACGGTCGCCCCGGGCAGCAGGTCTCCGGCAATCTGCTCCCGCGTGAACTGGTCAAACGGCATGTCGCGATTGATGGCGCCAATCACCCACTCCCGCCAGCGCCACGCCCACGGCCGCGCCCAGTCTTTCTCATAGCCGTCGGAGTCGGCATACCGTGCCTGATCGAGCCAGTGCCGCGCCCACTTTTCGCCGAAGTGCGGCGAGGCCAGCAGCCGGTCCACCTGCTTGGCGTAGGCCTCCGGGCTCCGGTCCGCCACGAACGCGCGGACCTCCTCCGGGGTCGGGGGCAGGCCGGTCAGGTCGAGCGCCACCCGCCGCAGCAGGGTCGGCCGGTCGGCTTCGGGCGACATCCGCAGATTTTCCTTGGCCAGGCGCGCCCGAATGAACTCATCAATCGACCCGCCGGCCGGCTTTGAAACCGGCTGGTAGGCCCAGTGCTTCGGTTGGCTTCGTTTCGCACTGGCCTTGAGCGAGGCAGGGAACTCCGCACCCGCGTCAATCCAAGCCGCAATCCTGGCCACTTCGGCCGCGGGCAAACCCTGCGAGCCCATCGGCATCGCCATGTGGCTGCTCCTGGCCGCTACCCGCCGCCACAATTCGCTCTCGGCGCTCTTGCCAGGCACAATCGCCTTGCCGCCGTAGCCGCCGGCGAGCGCCGCCTCGGCATCGTCGAGGCGGAAGCCGCTCGTCTGTTTCCCTGGTCCGTGGCAGCCGTAGCACTTGGCCCGGAAAATGGGCTCCACGTCCGAGTAACCGGCTCCCCACAGCAAACCGGCTCCAGCTAATACCAGGATGAGTTTCACACTTTTATTTTACGCTGCCCCACCCTCGGCGGCAGCCTCCCGATACGTCCAGGCGCCCACCGTGAAATCCCGGTTCATCCGCGCGATGTTTTCAAGCGAAATGTTCTTCGGGCAAACCGCCTCGCACAACCCGATGTTCGTACAGCCGCCGAAGCCCTCTTCCTTGGCCTGGTTCACCATCTTCACCGCCCGGTCGTAGCGCTCCGGCTGACCCTGCGGCAGCAGCCCGAGATGCGACACCTTGGCCGAGGTGAACAGCGACGCCGAAGCGTTCGGACAAGCCGCCACGCAAGCGCCGCAACCGATGCAGGTCGCCGCCGACATCGCCCGGTCCGAGTCTTTTTTGGGCACCGGGATGGCGTTGCCGTCCGGCGCGCTGCCGGTCGGAATGCTCACAAAGCCGCCCGCTTGGATAATCCGGTCAAACGCGCTCCGGTTCACCACCAGGTCTTTGATCACCGGAAACGCCGCCGCCCGCCACGGCTCCAGGAACAGCTCATCGCCGCTCTTGAACTCGCGCATATGCAACTGGCAGACCGTCGTGCCGCGGCGCGGCCCGTGCGGCACGCCGTTGATCACAAAGCCGCAAGACCCGCAGATGCCCTCGCGGCAATCGTGGTCAAACGACACCGGCAACTCGCCCTTGCCGATCAACTGCTCATTCAAAACGTCAAGCATTTCGAGAAACGACATATGCTCGCTGACGTTGTCGAGCTCGTACTTCACCATCCGGCCGGCCTCGGCGGGCGAGGCCTGCCGCCAGACGTTGAGGGTAATCTTCATGCTGCTCATGGCTGTTTTTAATCCCTTACTTGTACGACCGCTGCGACGGCTTGACGTACTCAAACGTGAGTGGCTCTTTGTTGAGAATCGGCTCTTTGCCCTCGCCCGCGTACTCCCACGCGGCGGCGTACGCGTAGTTCTCATCGTCGCGCTGCGCTTCGCCCTCGGGCGTCTGGTACTCTTCGCGGAAGTGCCCGCCGCAGCTCTCCTTGCGGTCGAGCGCGTCGATGCACATCAGTTCGCCGAGTTCAATGAAGTCCGCCACGCGGCCGGCCTTCTCGAGCGACTGATTCAGTTCGCCCTCGCTGCCCAGCACGTTCACGTTCTCCCAGAACTCTTTCTTCAGCGCCCGCACCTTGCCGATCGCCTCTTTGAGGCCCTTCTCGTTCCGGGCCATGCCGCAATAGTCCCAAATGATCTTGCCAAGCTCACGGTGAAAACTGTCCACCGTCCGCTTGCCCTTGATCGACAGCAGTTTCTTGATGCGGTCGGTCACCTCGGCCTTGGCCGCCTTGGCCGCGGCGTGGTCGCTCGTCACCTTGTCGAGCTTGGTCGAAGCCAGGTAGTTGCCGAGCGTATAAGGAATCACAAAGTAGCCATCGGCCAGACCCTGCATTAACGCGCTCGCGCCGAGCCGGTTGGCGCCGTGGTCGGAGAAGTTCGCCTCACCCAGCACAAACAGGCCCGGAATGGTCGACTGCAGCTGATAATCCACCCACAGCCCGCCCATCGTGTAATGGATCGCCGGGTAGATCCGCATCGGGACTTCGTACGGGTTTTCGCCCGTAATCCGCTCGTACATCTCAAACAGGTTGCCGTAGCGCTCGGCCACGGCGCTCTTGCCGAGGCGCTGGATCGATTCGGCGAAATCCAGGTACACACCCAGACCCGTCGGCCCCACGCCGCGTCCGGCGTCGCACATCCGCTTGGCGGCGCGGCTGGCCACGTCACGCGGGACGAGGTTGCCGAAACTCGGATACTCACGCTCGAGATAGTAGTCGCGTTCGTCTTCGGGAATCGACTGCGGCGACCGCTTATCGCCCACCTTCTTCGGCACCCAGATCCGGCCGTCGTTGCGCAGCGACTCCGACATCAGCGTCAGCTTCGACTGGTAGTCGCCACTCACCGGAATGCAGGTCGGGTGAATCTGCGTGAAGCAGGGGTTGGCAAACAGCGCCCCGCGCTTGTGCGCCCGCCAGATCGCCGTCGTGTTCGAACCTTTGGCGTTGGTCGAAAGGTAGAAGACGTTGCCGTAGCCGCCGGTGCCGAGAATCACGGCATCGGCCATGTGCACATCGAGCTGCCCGGTGATCAGGTTCCGGCTCACGATGCCGCGCGCCTTGCCGTCAATCACAATCAGGTCGAGCATCTCCGTGCGGGTGTGCATGTCCACCTTGCCGAGCGAGATCTGGCGTTCGAGCGCCTGGTAAGCCCCGAGCAGCAGCTGTTGCCCCGTCTGGCCCCGGGCGTAGAAGGTGCGCGAGACCTGCGCCCCGCCAAAGGAACGGTTGGCGAGCGTCCCGCCGTACTCCCGGGCAAAGGGCACGCCCTGCGCCACGGCTTGGTCGATGATGTTCACCGAGATCTCGGCCAGGCGGTAGACGTTCGATTCGCGCGCCCGGAAGTCCCCGCCCTTCACCGTGTCATAGAAGAGGCGATAGATCGAGTCGCCGTCGTTCTGATAGTTCTTGGCGGCGTTGATGCCTCCCTGCGCCGCAATCGAGTGCGCCCGCCGGGGAGAATCCTGAAAGCAGAAGCATTTGACGTTATAGCCAAGCTCTGCCAGCGTCGCCGCTGCCGCGCCCCCCGCCAACCCCGTACCGACCACAATCACGTGGTACTTACGCTTGTTGGCCGGATTCACCAGCTTCATGTCAAACTTCGCCTGCTCCCACCGCTTTTCAATCGGCCCGGAGGGAGTCCGTGAATTGAGTTCCATATTCTATTTGACCAATCCCGTCAGAACCGCCAGGGGAATCGAGATGTTCCCGGCGGCGATCAGTAACGCGAACACTTTCGCTCCGAACTGCAACCGCGGGGTGTACCGCGGATGGTTGAAGCCAAGCGATTGGAACATACTCCACACCCCGTGATACAGATGGAGGCAGAGCAGGCTCATCGCCACGATGTAGAAGGCCGAGGCGTACCAGACCGAAAACCCTTTGACTACGTTGTCGTGCACGCTGAGGTACTTGTAATCAGGATGCACGGTACCGGTGGTGAAGTGCAGAAGGTGGTAGACGATGAACAGGCCGATGATGGGGCCGCTCCAATACATCGTGCGCGATGCATAGCTTGAATGCAGACTGCTGTGCCGGACATAGCGGACCGGCCGCGCCGCATTGGCCGCCGTCGCCAGTTGAATGGCCGACCAGATGTGCAGCCCGATGCTTGCGAGCAATACGAGGCGGGCTCCCCACAGCAGCTCCTCGCTGGCGTGGAGCAGCGCACCGTAGCGGTCGATGGCGTAGACGCCATCGGCCCCCGCCGGCAGATAGATCTGCAGATTGCCGGCCATGTGCCCCAGCACAAAGCCAACCAGAACCATTCCCGTCACGGCCATGACAACTTTCTTGCCGACCGGAGCCTCATAAAAGCGCGAAACCCGCGCCAAACTACTAGCCGTAGCACTCATCGCCATTTCATTATATGTGATTCGCCTCGCAGGTACTTGTTGCAAGATTGCTCAGGATCTTCCGCATTTATCCGATAAATTCTGTGAGGATATTCGATGCCTGCCGAGCCTACACCCGTAATCCCGGAATGGAGCCACGATGAGAAGCCCGTACTGTTGTCGATCGATGCCGGTTGGCACGACTGTGACAGCGGTTTTGTGTCTCCGCTCGCCGAAGTCGAATCTATGGTGCATCTTTGGATTTCCAAGTACTCTTCGCCGACAAAGCCATCACGGACTTGAACAAAATCATTGAATACTACGCCGTTGAATCGCCACAGTCAGCCCGAACAGTCGGAGACGCGCTGCTGGCCCACATTCGATGTCTTGAGGTCATGCCCATCATCGGCACCCGGATGGCCAAGCGCCACAACGTCTTCAAGCTCTACCACTCGCCCTATGCGGTTTTCTACCGGGTCAACTACCCGGGTAAAACGGTCGACGTGCTGCACGTCTATCAGGGAGTCCGCCAGAAAAACGGCGCCCTCGCCCCAAAACTGGGGACGGCCTTGAAGTGAGTCTGGGCGACCGATCGTGCCTCCGGCCCGGCAGTAGGGTGCCGGGCTGGCGGTAGAGGTGCGCCCCGCCTGTTTGCTGGTGAGGGTCGGTCGCTGGTGAGGGTCGGTCGCTGGTGAGGGTCGGTCGCTGGTGAGGGTCGGTCGCTGG
>JAINDL010000169.1 GCA_019931245.1 Bryobacteraceae bacterium CoA2 C42 | reverse complement strand
ACGGGGCGGACGGGGCGGCCAATGGCGCGATTGCGAAGATGCTGAAGGTGGAGATGCGGCATCTCGGTTCGAAGGAGGTGCAGGCGAAGCCGGACGCGCAGTTGCGGAAGGAGTCGGTGGAAGGGGTGGGGAAGATGAAGGGGGCCGCATTGGCGGAGGCGGAGGCGGCGAATCTGGTGGCTTTTCTGCGGACCTTGAAGGAGTAGGCGGTCGATGGGACGGTTCACGCGTCGCTGGATTTTGCCGGTTTTCTACCTGACGGATCATTGGATCAGCCGGGTGGGGCTGTGGCTGGTGATGTCGGCGGTGGTGCTGTGGATCTTTCTGACGGGGGCGAGTGAGGCGTCGGGGTATTTGGGAATCCTGCAGTTTGTGGCGCTGCCGGTACTGTTTTTCGCGGGGTTGGCGCTGGTGCCGGTGGGGATCAGTCTGCAGCGACGGCGTGAGGCGCCGGATCATCATCTGCATCTGCCGGCGAGGATTGAATGGGGAAACCCGCGAATTCAGCGGCTGCTGGTTTTTCTGGCGGTGGCGACGGGGTTCAACGTGGTGGTGGGCGGGGCGTTGAGCTACCGGACGGTGCGGTACATGGAGACGACGAACTTTTGCGGGACGGCTTGCCATCAGGTGATGGGTCCGGAGTATGCGGCGCATCTGGCTGGTGGGGCGCACGGGCAGGTGCGATGCGTGGATTGCCACGTGGGTGAGGGGGCGGGGGCGAAGATTGCGGCCAAGTGGAACGGGACGCGGCAGCTGTTTTTGTTGCTGACGAATCGCTACAGCCGGCCGGTGCCGTCGCCTCCGCATGGGCTGAAGAGTTCAGCGGAGACGTGCGAGAACTGCCACAACCGGGCGCATGATTACGGCGACCGGCTGTGGCGGCGGAGCCGGTTTGACGATGCGGGGGAGCGGCTTGATACGGCGTTGATGATGAAGGTTGGGCGGATTCACGGGGCGCACCTGGGCCGGGGGCGGCGGATTGTTTACCGGGCGGCGGATGCGGGGCGGAAGGCGATGATGGCGGTGCGGGTGGAGGGCGGGGAGACGTATGGGGGCGCGGGGAGCGGCGGATTTGAGCGGGAGATGGATTGCCTGGACTGCCACAACCGGCCGGCGCATGCGTTTGAGACGGCGGAGCGGGCGGTGGACCGCGAGATGACGGCCGGGGTGTTGCCGCAGAAGGTGCCGCAGTTTCGGCGGGCGGCGCTGGCGGTGTTGGCCAAGGGGTACGCCAGCCGCGAGGCGGCGGCTGAACAGATTCCGGCGGCGCTGCTGGCTTACTATAAGCAGAACGCGCCGGATGCCATGGTGCTGCACCGGACCGAGCTTGAGCGGGCGGGAGGGCGTTTGGTGGCTTTGTATCAGCAGAATGTGTATCCGGAGATGAAGTTGACCTGGGGCAGCTACCCGCGGCACGACGGGCATACGGATTCGCCGGGCTGTTTCCGGTGCCATAACGAAGAGCTGAAGACGAAGTCCGGCCAAACGATGACGCAGGACTGCGAGAGCTGCCATAAGGTGTTGGGCGTCGAGGAGAAGAATCTGGCGAGCCTGCAGGAGTTGGGAGGGTGAGGATGAGGCGGGGAGTCTGGTTATGGTTGGCGGGCGGCCTGGTGGCGGCGGTGGGTCTGGGGGAGGGGGTGCGGCGCTTTGGATTTACGCCAGAGCAGAAGGCTTTTTACGCGAACGAGCGGACGCTGAACTTTGTGCGGCCGGGGCTGGAGCTGCGGGTGTTGGGGGCCGAGATTGGGGCCGACGGGACAATGGTGGCGACGGTGCGGATTACAGACCCGCTGGGGGTGCCGCTTGACCGGGAGGGACGATTGACGCCGGGGGCGGTGGGGTTGAGTTTTGTGGCGGCAACGATTCCCGCGGACAACAAGCACTACGCGGCGTACACGACGCGGGTGCAGCGGAGCCCGTTGACGGGGGTATCGGCCACGCAGGCGGCGGCGGATTCCGGCGGGACGTTTACGGCGTTGGGCGAGGGCGCGTATCGTTACACCTTTCGGACCAGGGCGCCGGGCGGATTTGACCGGACGGCGACGCATACCATTGGCGTCTACGGGAGCCGCAACCTGAACGAGTTTGAACTGGGGGTAAGCTATGCGAGCACCGTGTTTCACTTTGTGCCGGCGGGGGGCGCGGTGACGAAGGTGCGGGATGTGATCCGGACGGAGAGCTGTAACGGTTGCCACACCGAGATTGCCGCGCACGGGGGCGCGCGGCGGGGCATGGCGATGTGTGTGCTCTGCCACACGCCGCAGACGGTGGATCCGGACACGGGCAACACGGTGGACATGACCGTGATGACGCACAAGATTCACATGGGCCGGGAGCTGCCGAGCGTCCAGGCGGGCGGGAAGTATTCGCTGATTGGCAATGGCCAGCGGGAGACGGACTATTCGCACGTGGGCTTTCCGGCGAACAACCGGAACTGCGCGGCCTGCCATGTGCAGGAGGGGCCAAACGCGGGGGCGCAGGCGCGGGCGATGTACCAGCCGTCGCAGGCGGGGTGCGGGTCTTGCCACGACGATATCGATTTCGCGGCGGGCAAGGGGCATCCGGTGCAGTTGGACGATTCGCGCTGCGCGCAGTGCCACCGGCCGGCGGGGGAACGGGAGTGGGATCTGTCGATTGAGGGTGCGCACACGCGGCCGGAGAAATCACGGAATTTGAAGGGGATTGCCATAGAGATTCTGGAGATCCGGGATACGAACGCCGGGCAACAGCCGGCGATCAGCTACCGGCTGCGGGATGGCGAAGGGAAGCTGCTGACGCCGGGGGAGCTGAACTCGCTTTCCTTCGTGCTGGCGGGGCCGACGGCGGACTACGCGGCGTATTGGTCCGAGAGCGGGCGCACGGATCCACCGAGCCCCGGCGGCGCGGCCACGCACCGCTTTGCGCGTGCGATTCCGGCCGGGGCGACGGGGAGCTACTCGATTGCCGTCGAAGGCTACCGGAACGTGACGTTCGAGGGGCCAGGGCGGCAGCCGGTGACGGTGCGGGACACGCTGCAGAACGTGACGAAGTATTTCAGCGTGGAGGGCAAGGCGGCCGAGCCGCGGCGGACGATTGTGTCGCTTGCCAAGTGCAACGCCTGCCATGCCGACCTCGAGGCGCACGGGCGGAATCGGAATCAGATTGAGCACTGCGTGGATTGCCACAACCCGAACCTGACGGACGCGGCGCGGCGGACCCCGGCGCAGATGCCCGCCGAGAGCGTGAACTTTTCGACGATGATTCACCGGCTGCACACGGGCGCGACGCAGGGCCGGCCCTATGTGATTTACGGCTTCGGCGGAGCGGCCAACGACTACAGCAAAGTGGCGCTGCCGGCCGATGCGCGGAACTGCGCCATGTGTCATGTGAACAACACGGAGCGGCTGCCGCTGGCGCCGAATCTGCTGAATGTGGTGGACCCACGGGGGTGGTTGCCGAATCCGGGTCCGGCGGGGGCGGCGTGTTTGTCCTGCCACAGTTCGAAAGATGCCGCGGCGCACGTGCAGTTGACCACTTCGTCGCTGGGCGAGAGCTGCAACGTTTGTCACGGGCCGAACGCGGCGTTTTCGGTGGCGAAGTCTCATGCGCGCTGAGGCGGGCCTGCTGTTGCTGGTGTGCTGGGGCGGGCTGCTGGCCGCTCCGCCGCAGAAGAAGAAGGACCGGGCGGCGGAGGGCTACGCCGGGACGGAGGCTTGCGTGGCTTGCCATGAGGAGCAGGGCAAAGGGTACGCCAAGACGCGGCACGGCGCCTTGGAGCGGGAGGCCGGGCAGGGCTGGAAGGATTATTCGTGCGAGGCTTGCCACGGGCCGGGGCAGAAGCATGGCGAGGCGGCCGAGGCGAAGTTCATTCTGAACCACGCCAAGGCAACGCCGAAGGAGGCCGACGCGTCGTGCCTGGGATGCCACAAGAACCAGGCGACGCACGCGGGCCGGGTGCACGGCTCGCATAGCGCGGGGCAGGTGGGCTGCGGGAGCTGCCACGGGGTGCATCAGGAGAAGCCGCACGCGGCGGCCACGTGCGGCGGCTGCCATACGGACGTGGTGGCGCAGTTCCTGCGGCCGCACGCGCACCGCATCACGCGGGGTACGGTCGAGTGCGTCGACTGCCACAACCCGCACGGTTCACTCGAGCGGGCGGGGCTGCGGGGGACGGCGCGGACGCGGAACAATGAGCCGGGATGCCTGAATTGTCACGCCGACAAGCGGGGGCCGTTTGCGTTTGAACATGCGCCGATGCGGCTGGAGGGCTGCGGGAGCTGCCACGAGCCGCACGGGTCGGCGAACCCGCGGATGTTGAACCGGGCGGAGGTGATGAACCTGTGTCTCGAGTGCCACGCGAACCTGCCGGCGCCGGGCAACCGGACGGGCACGCTGGGTGCGGTAGCGCCGGGGACGCATGACCTGCGGCTGCCGCTCTATCGCAACTGCACCACGTGCCATACGAAGATCCATGGCTCGCACGTCAACCGGGACTTTCTGCGATGAGACGGGCGCTGTGGCTGGCGATTCCGATGGTGGTGTGGGGGCAGGCGCCGGAGGTGACCACCGAGGTGGGCTACCGGGCGCTGCCTTCGACACGGGGCGACTGGAAGAGCTACCGGAGCGTGGACAATCTGGCCGAGGGGCCGCGGTTTCTGCAGTTTGCCGGGGCCTGGACGCCGGCCGGGAGCCGGGGACTGGACGCGCTGCGGGTGACGGGTTCCGGGTGGGGCGACCCGATGAACGCTCTGCACCTGACGATGGACAAAGCGGGGCTGTACCGGTTCACGTTCGGCTATCGCAACATGGCCTACTTCAATGCCCTGCCCTCGTTCGCCAACCCGCTGAATGCGTTCAGCCAGCGGTCGTTCGATACGCGGCAGCGGCTGTGGAACGCGGACCTCGATCTGCGGCCGGGCAAGCGGCTGCAGCCGTTTTTGAGTGTGGGCCGGCAGTCGAGCAACGGGTTCGGGGTGAGCCCGATTGTGGTGGACGAGAACAGCTACCCGGCGGCGTCGGTGATCGATAACGGCTATCTGCAGTTTCGCGGCGGGGTGCACTACGACACCGAACGGTGGCGCTTCACGCTCGAACAGGGCGGCGGCCGTTTTCACGACGACACGGCGCTGCGCATTGAGGAGCGCAATACGGGCAACCGGCTGCTGCCGTACTTCGGCCGGCGCCTGGCGCTCGACCGCGCGACGCAGGCCTATGCCGTGACCGGGCAGAACGTGTACTCGTCGGCCGAGGTGACGGTGTCGCCGTGGCGGTGGGTGGATGTGACGGGGCAGTTTTTCTACTCGCAGCCGAACAGCGACGTACGCTTCAGCGAGAACGCGCAGGGCACGCTATTGTGGCTCGAGACGCTGCGGTTCGTGAGCGGGCAGCAGTCGCTCGTGACGGGCTACGCCAACCAGCCGCGGACGTCAGGGGCGGGGAGCGTGGAGGTGCGGCCGTGGAGCCGGGTGCGGATTCTGGAATCGTGGCAGACGACGCGGATGCATAACGCGGCGTCACTGACGGGGTTGACGACGCTGGACCAGAGAGCGCTGCCGGGGCGGAGCGAGGGGGATCGTCTCGTGTGGAACGAGAGTGAGCAGCAGGTGCAGGCTTGGGTAGACGTTGCGAAGTTTTTGACGCTGCAGGGGGGGCACCGGTACCTGTGGGGCGATGCGGGGGTGCGGCGGGGGACGCTGTCGACGGGGCCGGCGCAGGAGGCGGGGCTGCTGCGCCGGCACGTGGGGTTGGCTGGTTTCGTGCTGCGGCCGGCGGCGCGGCTGACGTTGAACGCGAACGCGGAGGTGGGGCGCGGGGACCGGACATACTTCCGGACGAGTCTGCAGAATTACGAGCGGGTGCGCGTGCGGGCGCGCTACCGGATGGCCGATGGCTGGCAGGCGAGCGGGCACTACCACCGGACGGCGAACGGGAACCCGACGCCGGGGGTGAACCTGCGGTTTGCGGCGCAGCAGGCGGGGGCGTCGGTGCAGTGGACCAGGCGGACGGGATCGGTGACGGCGGACTATGCGCGGTCGACGCTATGGAATGATCTCGTGTTTTTGGATCCGGAACGGTACGCGCCGCTGCGAAGCCTGTACCGGGATAACGCCCATACGGCGGCGCTGGCGGCGACGTGGAACTGGCCGAAGAGCCGGGGGTCGGTGACGGTGGGTGGGAGCCTGTTTCGTTCGGCGGGTTCGCGGCCGACGCGGTACTATCAGCCGCTGGCGCGGCTGCTCGTGCCGGTGCGGAAGCAGGTGCAGCTATTGGGGGAGTGGCGGCAGGTGTCGATGGGGCAGGCGTTCTACGCCAATGAGGCGTTTGGGGTGCAACAGATTACGATTGGGCTGCGGCTGGGCCGTTAGACGGTGAGATTGTGTTTCTTGATGCGGTAGCGAAGGGTATCGCGGCTGATGCGGAGGAGGCGGGCGGCGCCGGACTGGTTGCCGCCGGTTTTGGTGAGGGCTTCGGTGAGCAGGCGGCGCTCCTGCTCTTCGAGCGAGCTGAGTTCGGGAGCGATGAGGGGCGCGGGGGCTTCCGGCGGCGCCTCCTCGTGGTTGCGGAGGAAGTCGGGCAGGTCGTCGACGTCGATCATGGTGCCCATGACCATGATGCAGGCGTGGCCGATGACGTTTTCGAGTTCGCGGACGTTGCCGGGCCAGGAGTGCTGGCGGAGGAGGAGCTGGGCGCGGTAGGTGAGGCCGTGGATGGATTTGTTGAACTGGGCGGCGTAGCGGGCGACGAAGTGGCGGGTGAGGAGCTGGAGATCGGCGTCGCGTTCGGTGAGGCTGGGGACCTTCAGCTCGATCATGGAGAGGCGGTAGAACAGGTCCTGGCGGAAGGCGCCGCGGGCGATCATGGCGCGGAGGTCGTGGTGGGTGGCGGCGATGACGCGGACGTTGACCTTGCGGGTTTGCAGGGAGCCGAGGCGTTGGATCTCCTGTTGTTGGAGGGTGCGCAGGAGCTTGGCCTGGGTAGCGAGGGGCATGTCGCCGATTTCGTCAAGCAGCAGGGTGCCGTTATTGGCGTGCTCGAACAGTCCGACTTTGTCGTGTGTGGCGCCGGTGAAGGCGCCTTTGACGTGGCCGAAGAGTTCGCTTTCAAAGAGGGTTTCGACGACGGCCGAGCAGTTGAGGGGGACGAAGGGTCCGGCGGCGGAGGGGCCGAGCTGATGGAGGGCTTTGGCGACGAGCTCTTTTCCGGTGCCGGTGGGGCCGGTGACGAGCACGGTGCGGTAGTGGGGGGCGATGCGCTGGATCTGCGAGTACAGGTGCCACATGGGCGGGCTGTTGCCGATCATGCCGGCGAAGCTGGCCTGGGAGGCGAGGGATTGTTCGAGGGCGAGCGCCTCGAGGCGGGCGCGATGGCGGGCCAGGAGGGGTTCAAGGCGGGCGCGCAGGAGATTGGGGGGAAAGGGTTTGTTGAGATAGTCGGCGGCGCCTTTGCGGATGGCTTCGACGGCCGATTCGGTGGAGTAGAAGGCGGTGGTGAGGATGACGTCGATGGTGGGATCGAACTCGACGACGCGTTCGAGCAGCTCCATGCCGGTGAGGCCGGGCATGACGAGATCGCTGAGGACAATTTGCGGGTGATGGTTGAGGATGAACTCGAGGCCCTGCTCGGGATCGTGGAAGGCGTGAGTCTCGACGTCGAGGTTCTGCAGCGCGGACTGCATGAGTTCCACGCTGGCGGGACGATCGTCAATAATCGCAATGGAGATGGGCCGCACACCAGGCACGTCTGTCATTGTACGCTGGCCCTTAGTTTGCTGTGGACTTGAACTGGAGATCATTGCAATTGTTGAATCCTGCTGATCGTGCGACTAACAGTAAAGAAGCAGCGCTGCTTGAGGCCGCGCCGGATGCCGTAATTGAAGTGGACGCTCGCGGGGTGATCGTCTTAGTGAACCGGAGCTGCGAGCGGATGTTTGGTTACACGCGGCAGGAGCTGATCGGGCAGCGGATTGAGATACTGACGCCGGCGGCGGTGCGGGCCGGGCACGAACAGAAGCGATTGGGATATAGTGCGGCGCCGGTAACACGGTCGATGGGCAGCGGATCTTACTTTCAGGCGGTGCGAAAGGATGGCCGAGAGTTCCCGGTGGAGATCATGCTGAGCCCGCTGCAGGTGGGCGAGGCGGTGCATACGGCGGCCGTGGTGCGGGATGTTTCCGAGCGGATGAACCTGTTGGCGGCGATGCAGGAGAGCGAGGCGCAGGCGCGGCTGTTGTTTGAGGAGTGTCCGCTGGCATCGTGGGTAGAGGACCCGGCCACGGGCGCGCTGCTGGCGGTGAACCGGGAGGCGCTACGGGCGTTCCGGGTGAGCCGGGAGGAGTTTCTGGCGCTGGGGGTGGCGGGGCTCGCGCCGTTGTGGGAGGCCGACTACGAGGTCCGATCGCATGACCTGCCGTATCTGGGCCGGCCGGCGCGGCTGCTGGTGGTGCAGGACGTCTCCGCGCAGCGGCGCTTTCAGGAGGCCATTGAAGAGGCGCGGCTGCGGGCCGAGCAGGCGAGCCAGGCCAAGAGCGAGTTTCTCGCGAGCATGAGTCATGAGTTGCGGTCGCCGCTGCATACGATCATCGGATTCGCCGAGCTGCTGGCGGATGAGCTCGAAGGGCCTCTGAACGACAAGCAGAAGCGGTTTGCCGCGCATATCCAGCGCGATTCGCAGCACCTGCTCACGTTGATCAACGACATTCTGGACCTGAGCAAGATTGAGGCCGGACGGATGGAGCTGCGGGTGGAGGAGTTCACCGCGCGGGAGTGGATCGAAGAGGCCGTGGCGATGGTGCGGCCGCAGGCCGAGGCCAAGGAGATAGCGCTGGACGTGCAACTGGAGCGGGACTTGCGGCTGGCGGGGGACCGGTTGCGGTCGAAGCAGGTGCTGTTGAATCTGCTGACGAATGCGGTGAAGTTTACAAACGCCGGGGGGCGGGTGGCGGTGGAGGGCAGGTCGGCCGGGGGGTTTGGGACGATTGGGGTGGTGGATACCGGGGTGGGGGTGCCGCCGGAGTTGCGGGAGCGGATTTTCGAGGCGTTTTTTCAGGGGCTAGGGGCGGCGGGGACCGGCTTGGGATTGGCGATCGCGCGGCGGCTGGTGGAGCGGCAGGGGGGGCGGATCTGGATGGAGGAGGCCGCCGGGGGCGGCAGCCGTTTTGTGTTTACGCTGCCGCTGGCGGCGGCGATGGCGCGGCGGAGTCAGCCGCTCGTTTTGGCGCTGGAGGACGACCCTTCGGCGCTGGCGCTGCTGCGCGAGTATCTCGAGGCCGAGGGCATGGCGCTGGTGGCGGCGGCGACGGTGCGGGAGAGTCTTGTGAAGGCGCTCGACCTGCATCCGGACGTGATTGTGCTGGACCTTTATCTGCCGCAGGGGAGCGGCTGGGACGCGCTGGCGGGGTTGAAGAAGCTCGAAGAGACGCGGGATATTCCGGTGTTGGTGACGTCGGTGGCGGCGGACGAGTCGGCGCTTGAGCGGGGGGCGTTTGCGTCGCTGACCAAGCCGGTGGCGCGGGATTTGCTGGTGCGGACGCTGCGGCGGGCGTTGGGCCGGGAGGAGGAGTAGATGCGGCGGGTACTGATTGCGGATGACAGCGCGAGCAACCGGGAGCTGTTGCGGACGATGCTGTCGCACGAGGGTTGGACGGTGGAGGAGGCACGGGACGGGTTAACCGCGGTCGAGATGGCGACGGCACGGCCGCCGGAGCTGATTCTGCTGGATATCCAGATGCCGGGGCTCAATGGGTACGAGACGCTGCGGCGGCTGCGGGCGGTGCCGGCGCTGGCGGGGGTAGCCATTTATGCCGTGACGGCTTCGGCGATGGAGGGTGACGAGCAGCGCGGGCTGGCGGCGGGGTTTACGGGCTATCTGACGAAGCCGTTGACGCGCCGGTTGCTGCTGGCGGCGCTATCCTGAGGGGATGTCCAAGCATGCCCTGTTCGTGGCGGTTTTTGTTCTCTCCGGCTGCCAGAGCCTTTATTACAAGGCGCAGGAGACGCTCGGCAACGAGAAGCGGGATATTCTGATTGACCGGGTGAAGAAGGGCCGGCAGGATCAGCAGGAGGCTAAAGAGCAGTACAAGACGACGCTGGAGGCGTTTCAGGCGGTGACCGGGTTTGCGGGCGGGCAGACCGAGGAGGTCTATAAACGGCTGAAGGCGGAGTACGACGAGGCGGCGGCGCGGACGAAGAAGGTGAGCGACCGGATTGCGTCGATTGAGCAGGTGAGCGGCGATATGTTCGCCGAGTGGGAGAGCGAGATTAACGCGATGGAGAACCGGGAGCTGAAGGCCAAGAGCCGGGGGCTGATGCGGGAGGCGCGGGCGCGGTATACGCCGTTGATCCGGAAGATGAGGGACGTCGAGCAGCGGGCCAAGCCGGTGTTGAAGGCGTTTGAGGATCAGGTGCTGTTCATCAAGCACAATCTGAACGCCGAGGCAGTGACATCGCTGCGGAGCACGGTGAGCAAGATGGACACCGAGGTTTCAAAGCTGGTGGCCGATATTGAAGCCTCGACGCGGGAGGCTGATGCGTTTCTGGCCGCGCTGCCCGGGAGCTAGGGCGCGAGGCGTGTGACCGTCCAGGCGCCTTCGACGGTGGTGTAGGCAAAGCGGTCGTGCAGGCGGTTTCTGCGTCCCTGCCAGAACTCGATGCGCTGCGGGACCAGGCGATAGCCGCCCCAGAAATCGGGGAGCGGGACTTCGGCGGGGAAGCGGGTTTCGAGGTCCGCGAGGCGGGCGTCGAGCTCGGCGCGGGCGGCGAGCGGCTGGCTTTGGGGCGAGGTCCAGGCGGCGAGCTGGTGGCCGCGGGGGCGGGTGCGGAAGTAGGCGTCGCTTTCAGCGGCGCTGACGCGGGCGACGACGCCCTGGATGCGGACCTGCCGTTCGAGCGGATGCCACAGGAAGACAAGCGCGGCTTGCGGGTTGGCGAGCAGGTGGTTGCCTTTGCGGCTTTCGTAGTTGGTGAAGAAGACGAAGCCCCGTTCATCGAACGACCGGAGGAGGACGATGCGGCCGTCGGGCATGCCATCGGCCGAGGCGGTGCAGAGCGTCATGGCGTTGGGCTCGTCGAGTTGGGCGGCGACGGCCGAGTCCATCCATTCGCGAAAGAGGTCGATGGGATCGGGGCGGAGGTTCGCCTCTTCGAGCGTGCCGGTTTCGTAGCTCTTGCGGAGGGATTGAATCAGGTCCGAGGTCTGCATGGCGTTCTTCCTCCATAATGGATGTTTCCATGTTTGATTTCAGCGGAAAAACTGCGGTGGTGACAGGCGGGACGAGCGGGATTGGGGCGGCGATTGCGGCGGCGTTCGCAAGCGCGGGGGCGCGGGTGGTGGCGGCGGGGCTACCGGATTTTGACGTGACGGACGATGCGGCGGTAGAGGCGCTGTTTGCGGGCCTGGACCGCGTGGACTTTCTCGTGAACGCCGCGGGGGTGATCCGGCGCGATGAGGAGTACACGATTCCGGTTTTTGAACAGGTGCTCGATATCAACCTGACGGGCGCGATGCGCTGCTGTGTGGCGGGGCGGCCGAAGCTGGCGGCGGCGGGGGGTGCGATTGTAAACATCGCCTCGATGCTGACGTTTTTCGGCGGGCCGCGCGTGCCGGCCTACGCGGCGAGCAAGGGGGCGATTGCGCAGCTGACGCGGTCGCTGGCCGTGGCTTGGGCGGCCGAGGGGATTCGGGTGAACGCGATTGCGCCGGGGTGGATTGCGACGCCGTTGACGCAGTCGCTGCAGGAGGACCCGGCGCGGTCGGCGGCGCTGCTGGGGCGGACGCCGCTGGGGCGGTGGGGGCAGCCGGAGGAGTTGGCGCCGCTGGTGTTATTCTTGTGTTCAAACGCGGCCAGTTTTATGACGGGCGCGGTAATCCCGATCGACGGTGGGTATTCGGCGGCCTAGTATGTTGACGACGCATCCTTTATCTCCCCCTGAAATTGTGACGACGGCGGTGCCGGACGATGAACGCATCTGGGTGCCGCAGGCCAAAGACGTCTGGTTCCGGCCGCTGATGCTGAATACGCTGAACGGCGGCTGGTGCAACCTGTTGCGGGTGCGCAAGGCCGGGGTGCTGAGCCGGCACCGGCATCCGGCGCCGGTGCATGGGTATGTGATCAAGGGCAGCTGGCGATATCTCGAGCACGATTGGGTGGCGCGGGCGGGGGATTACGTGTTTGAGCCGCCGGGCGAGACGCATACGCTGACGGTGGAGTCGGCCGATGAGATGATCACGTTTTTCAACATCTCCGGCTGTATGTACTATGTGGACGCAGAAGGCAACCACACGGGGTTTGAGGACGTGTTCACCAAGATCGATATGTGCAGGAAGCACTACATCGAAGTTGGGCTGGGCGCCGGGTTCGTCGATCAGTTCATCCGGTGAAGATCCTCTATACGGCGGCGCACGGAGGGTTTGCGGCGGAGCGGGTACCGCTGGGCGGCGGTGCGGCGGTGTTTGAAATGCTGCGGAGGGCATGGCCGGACGTTGCGCCGATTGTCCCGTCGGCGGTGACGGGCCGGGAGCTGGTGAGCTTCTCGGAGTGGGAGTATGCCGCGTTCTGCCGCCGGTTTGAAGCCGAATCGACGGCGGCTATTTTGCGAAACGAAGCCAAGGATTGCGTCGTGCTGGTGAACGACATTTCCGAGGGGCCGGACTTTGCGCGGTTGGCCGCGGCGGGCTACCGGGTGTTCGTGATTTTTCATGTGGACGTGGTGGCGTATGTGGCCGCGATTTACGGGCGGGGGTGGGTGGCTCCGGAGCGGCTGGTGCGTTGGCATGAGCGGTGGGAGCGGTTTTGCCCGGACGTGCTGCAGCTGGTGTTTCAAAAGCAGCGGGACTGCGTGCGGCATGCCACAGCGTGCCTTGTGCCGTCGCCGGCGATGCGCGAGGTGATCCATCGCTGCTACGGGCCGCAGGTGCGGGTGGAGGTGCTGCCGTGGGGCACGCCTTCGACGGTGTACACCAGCGCGCGGCGGCCGGCGGAGAAGAAGTTGACGCTGCTGACGCTGAGCCGGATTTCGCCCGAGAAGAACCAGCACGTGCTGCTCGAGGCGCTGCTGGCTTGGGAGCAGCAGGGCCTGCTGCCTTCGATGCGGCTGCGGATCTGCGGGCAGCCGGCGTTTATGCGGGGCCAGGCTTACTTTGAGAAGCTGAAGGCGCTGGCGGACCAACTGCAGCAGGTGGAGGTGGAGTTTCCGGGCCATGTCACCGGGCAGGCCAAGGCCGATCAGTTTGCCGAAGCGGACCTGTACGTGTTTCCGTCGAGCCACGAATCCTACGGGCTGACGTTGATGGAGGCGTTTGCGGCGGGGCTGCCGGCGTTGACGCTGGACCACGCCGGGGCGCGGGGCGTGATGCGGGCCGAGTTCGGCCGGATGGCGTCGGCGGATGGTTTTCTGCCGGCGCTGCAGGAGTTGACGCGGGACCGGGCGCGGCTGCGGGAGATGGGCCGGGCGGCGCAGGCGTATGCGCGGGCGCATCCGTTTAGCGCGACGGCGGAGCGGCTGCGGGCGCTGCTGCTGGGTGGGGCGTAAGGCTTACAATACCAGCAGGAAAAGCTGTGCGAATTTTAACCTTTCTTCTGTGGGGCGCCGGGGCGGTGTGGGCGCAGAGCGATGACCGCGCGACGGCGGAGTGGGCGCTGCGGTTTGGCGGGCGGGTGCGGATGGCGGATTCGGCCTGGCTCACCGCGGCGGAGAAGCTGCCGGCGGGGGCGCTGCGCCTCGAGGGCGTGGACCTGGCCGGGACCATTGTCGACCACCGGGATCTGAAGCTGCTGACGGGCTGCACGGAGCTGCGGGAGTTGATTCTGCCGGGCACGATTTTTAACCCGGGAGCGGGTTCGACCCTGGACGCCAACAAAGAGCTGGCCGCGCTGAAGACGCTGACCAAGCTCGAGCGCTTCGGGCTGTCGCTGCATTTTCTCGAACACATCAACGTGCAGGACAAGGGGCTGAAGGAGTTCGCCAACCTGACGCAGATTCGCGAAATGCGAGTGGCGATGGCGAACATACGGGGCGCGGGGCTGGAACCGTTTGTGAACCTGGAGCGGCTGGACCTGAACAACACGCGGATGAACGACGAGGGCATGAAGCAGATTGCCGGCATGAAGAAACTTCGCTATCTGAGCCTGCGCGATACGTTCGTGACCGACGAGGGCTTGCAGCAGCTGGCCGGTTTGCAGGAGCTCGAGACGCTCGACCTGTTCGGGCTGCGGCTGACGGACCGGGGAATCGGCGCGCTGCGGGGCCTTGCGAAGCTGAAGCGGCTGAACATTCTGGGCGCGGCGCTGACGGACGAAGGGGTGGCGGCGCTGGCGCCGCTGCAGGAGCTGACCGAGCTGAACCTGTACCGGACGCAGATTACCAACGCGGGGCTGAGCAAGCTGCGGGGCCTCAAGAATCTGACGTCGCTCGACCTGCGCTACACGCGGGTGACGCGAGGGGGCGTGGACGATCTGCTGGCGGTGAACCCGCGGGTGCGCGTGGAGTTTCAGGACGCGGCGCCGCAGGCGGCGGACCCGGCGCTGCGGACGGCCAAGCCGGCGGCGCTGACCGACACCGCGATTGCCGGATGGATTGAACGGCTGGGCGGGCGGAGTTCGCTCGAGGCGGGCAAGATCCGGTCGATCGACCTTTCGCGGACGCCGGTGTCCGATGCGCAGCTGGCGTATCTGGCCGGGCTCACGGCGCTGCGGAAGCTGCGGCTCGATACGACGGAGATTGGCGACGGGGGCATGGCGCAGGTCGGCAAGCTGAAGACGCTCGAGGATCTGGACCTGACGAACACGATGGTTTCCGATGCGGGTCTGGCGCAGTTGAGCGGTCTGGGCAAGCTGCAGCGGCTGACGCTGAACCATACGCTGAGCCGGGGGATGCTGCCGGCGGCGCTGCCGATTGAGGAGTTGGAGATTGCCAACACGACGTTTGATGACCGCAGCGCGGCGGCGCTGGCCGGGATGCCGACTTTGCGGGCGCTGCGGCTGGCCTACACGGATATCACCGAGGTCGGCCTGCGGGCGTTGAGCGCGCTGCCGCTGCGGAAGCTCGACATCGTCTCGAACGACCTGGGCGATGAGGCGCTGGTGCACATCGGCAAGATGACCACGCTCGAGGAGCTTTACCTGAGCTACTGCCGGCATACGAACAAGGGTTTGGCGGAGTTGAAAGGGCTGACGAATCTGCGGGTGTTTGAATCGGTGCGGTCACGTCTGGACGATGCGGCGGTGCCGCACCTGAACCAGTTCAGCAAGCTGCGGCGGCTGAACCTGGATTATACGGGGCTGTCGGACGCCGGCCTGAAGGCGCTGCAACTGCCGGAGCTCGAAGAGCTGCTGCTCGATACGGCGAACCTGACGGACGGGGCCGTGGAGACGCTCGGGAAGATGGAGAAGCTGCGCAGCCTGGGCATTTACCATACGCTGATCACCGAGGCGGCTTACAACAAGCTGAAGGCCGCGCGGCCGGGGCTGCATGTTCTGTTTGACCGGGAGTCGTCGATTCCGATCCGGAGGAAAAGCTGATGTTCGCGGCGATGTTGCTGCTGGCCGTAGTGGGTCCGATGGATTGGGTGAAGGAGGTGGGCGGCACGGCGACGGCCGATGCGCAGGGGCGCATTGTGGCGCTGGACCTGAGCCGGACGTGGGTGAACGATTCCGACCTGCAGCGCGTGGGGACGTTTACGGAGCTGCGGACGCTGGATCTTTCCCATACGCGGGTGACGGACCTGGGTTTTGTGCATTTAAAGAAGCTGCGGAACGTGACGGCGGTGAACCTGTACTACGCCGAGTTGGTGGGCGACGGGGCGTGCGCGGTGATGAAGCTGTGGCCGAAGCTGCAGACGCTGAACATGCGCGGGACGAAGGTGACCGACACGGGCGTGGCGCACCTGGCGGGGCACGCGGGGCTCGAGTCGATTGACGTGGGGTTTGCGTTGTTTACCGATAACGGCGTAGAACTGCTGGCGACGATGCCGAAGTTGCGGCATGTGGCCTATGGCGGGAACAAGATGACGGACGTGGGGCTGAGCCCGTTGAAGCTGATTCCGACGCTGCGGGAGCTCGACCTGGGCGGGCTGCAGCGGACCGACTCCGGCTTGTGGCAGGTGACGATCACCGACCGGGGCCTGGAGGTGCTGGGCACGATGACGGAGCTGGAGGTGCTGAACCTGCGGAATGCGAAGATTACTGATGCGGGAATAGACCGGATTTTTGGCCTGCGGAAGCTGAAGCAGTTGAACGTGGTGAACACGCTGCTGACGGAGACGGGGGTGGCGCGGCTGAAGGCGGCGCTGCCGAATGCGCGGGTGGAATCGGGTCAGATTGAGATGGTGCGGCGTTAGGGCCGCGGGGCGGCGAAGTCGTAGAGTTGCGTGGCGGTGCGGACCCAGAGATGGCCGCCGTCGAGGGCGGGGGTGGCGAAAACCTCTTCGTCGAGGCTGGAGGAGGCGGCAATGCCCCATTGGGCTCCAGCTTCAAGGACGGTGACGTTGCCGTGGCGGCTGATGCAGTAGACCTTGCCGTCGCCGGCGACGGGGGAGGCGTAGTATTCGTCGAGGGCGTTGGGCAGGCGGCCGGATTTGAGGAGCTTGCCGGTGGCGGGGTCGAGGGTCTGGAGGATGCCACCGTTGCGGAGGAGATAGAGCGCGCCGCGGTAGAGCAGCACGGCCGGCACATCGGGCAGCGACTTGTCGTAGCGCCAGAGGACGTGGGTAGAGGTGACATCGCCGGAGCCGCCGAGGCGGATGGCGAGGGTGGCGTTTGAGGAGGTGCGGCGCATGGTGTAGTACTGCCAGTCGCGCTGGTCGAGCAGGCCGTCTTTGTTGAGGTCCTGCATGGTCCAGTTGGCGGGGTGCCAATTGGCCGGGACCTCGTCCTTGGCGAGCTTGCCGTCTTTGTTCGCGTCGAAGCGCTCGAGCATGGCGGGGAAGGCGGGGAGTTCCAGCCGCTCGCTGGCTTCCCCGCCCGGGGCCCAACCGTTGAAGTAGAGGACACCATCGGCGACGACGGGGACGGACTTGACCTGATAGGTGAGACCGCGGACCTTCCAGAGGGGTTGGCCGGTGGCGAGGTCGTAGCTGTCGAGTTGGTAGGAGCCAGGGACGAGGAGTTCGCGGCCAAGGGCGAGGGGCGTGGAGAAGCTGTGGACATGGTCGGGGCGGTCGGCTTTCCAGAGCGGGCGACCGGTGCGTTGGTCGACGGCGAGGAGGAAGGAGCCCTGGTCCTGGTCACAGAGCATGTAGAGCTTGCCGTCGGCGAGGACGGGGGAGGCGCCCATGCCGTGGAAGTTGGTGAAGGGGCCGAGGGGGTGGCGCCAGCGTTCGTCGCCATCGGCGGTGTAGGAGAGCAGGCCGTAGCCGGCGAAGAAGACGTAGACGTTCTCGCCATCGGAGACGGGGCTGGGGGAGGCGGGGTCGTTGAGGGTGTGGCGCTTCTCGTCGAGATTGGCGGGGGCTTCGCGGCGCCAGAGGAGGGCGCCGGTGCGGCGGTGGAGCGCGAAGGTGAGCAGCTTGCCGTTTTCGTGGCCGGTGAGGAAGATACGGGTGGCGGTGACGACGGGGGAGGACTTGCCGCGCGGGATGGCGGTTTTCCAGACGACGTTTTTGCCGGGCGCGATTTCGCGGGGCAGGGGCTGGGCGTCGTTGATGCCGGCGCCCTGGGGGCCGCGGAAGCGCAGCCAGTCAGCCGAGAGGAGCGGGTCGAGGAGCAGCAGGAGCAGCGCGGGTTTCACGCTTTGGATGATACATCTATTTTTTGGGGGGGATTTCGCGGCTGCCGCCCTGGCGGGCGAGGCGGGTGAGGACGGCCTGGAGGCGGGCGCGGACGGCGGGGTTCTCCACCGGGGTGGTTTCGCGGGGGTCACGGGCCCAGTGGTAGAGGCGGCCGTCGTCGTAGAGCTTCCACTGGTGATCGAAGACGCAGCGTTGGGTGCGGGTCCAGTTTTTTTTATCGGCGCCAGGACGGGGGTCGTACCAGGAGTAGATCCAGGGGCGGGGCCGGCCGGGGCGGCCCTGGAGCTGGGGCAGGAAGCTGACACCATCGAGGGGGCCCATGCTGCGCGGGGAGATGCCGGCGGCGGCGCAGAGGGTGGGGAGGAAGTCGCAGGAGTCGATGAGGTCGTCGCTGGTTTTGCCGGGCGGGGTGACGCCCTTCCAGCGGACGAGGAGGGGGACGCGGGTGCCGGCTTCGGTGGTGAGGCCTTTGCCGCCGGGGAAGGGCTGGCCGTTGAGCTGGCTGGTGATGCTTTGGTGGGTGCCGTTGTCGCTGAAGAAGAGGATGAGGGTATCGGGGGGCAGTTGGGCGACGACGCGGCCGACGACTTTGTCCATGTACTCGACCATGTCTTTGAAGAAGCGATTGTCGGGCTTAAGACGGTTGGGGCCCTGGAACTCCGGCGTGTCAGGAGTGGGGACGAAGGGATCGTGGGTGAGGGCGAGGGGCCAGTAGACGAACCAGGGCTTGGGGTCGGGCTTTTTGGCGAACTTCTGGATGAAGTCGGCGAAGAGGTCGTCGCCGTACTGGCCGGTAAGGTTTTTTTGAAGTGCGCCGCTCGTGTAGACGGTGGGGTTACCGTAGCGGGAGCCTTTGTCTTCGGTGTGGCCGGCGTGCCAGACGGCGTATTCATCGAAGCCCGCGTCTTCAATGCGCTGGCCCTTGCCGCGCCACTGGGGTTCAAAGTCGGGCGGGTTGTAGCTCCAGAACTGCCACTTGCCGGCGATGGCGGTGCGGTAGCCGTTTTCGCGGAACAGATGGCCGAAGGTGCGCTCTTTCGGGTCCATGATGCCGAAGGCCTGCCAGTTGCGGAAGTTGTACTTGCCGGTCATGAGCTGCATCCGGGTGGGGGTGCAGAGGGGCTGCGCGAAGGCGTAGCGGAAGAGCATGCCTTCGGCGGCGAGGCTGTCGAGGTGGGGCGTTTTGTAGGTTTGGCTGCCGTAGCAGCTCAGGCATTCGTAGCCGAGGTCGTCGGCCAGGATGAGGAGGATGTTGGGGCGTTTGGGTTGGGCGCCGAGCGCGGCGGCGGTGAGTCCGGCGAGGAGGCGGCGCCGGTTCATCCGTAGATTTCCGGCAGTTCGCGGGAGCCGCTCGGGAACTTCGTAAGGTTCAGGCCCATGGCTTTATTGGCGGCGGCGATGTAGAGATCGGCGACGGTGCCCGTGGTGCGGGTATGGAGGCCGGTGCGGAGGCCGCCGGCGTGGCCGGCGACGATGGCGGACAGGCCGTTGTTCTTGTGGTCGTTGGCTTCGGCGTGTTCGTGGACGTAGAGGAGCGTGGTGCGGTCGAGCAGGGTGGCGTCGCCTTCCTTGACCGATTTGAGGCGGCCGAGGAGCCAGGCGAACTCTTCGGCGTGCCAGCGGCAGATGTCGCGCTGGATGCGCAGGCCTTCGAGGCCGTTGTTGGCGGCGGACTTGCCGACGTTATGCGAGTAGTCGTGATGGCGGCCGTTGGTGTGGCCGAGCCAGGGGAAGCGGGAGAGGCCCTGGCATTTGGTGAGCATGTAGGAGGCGACTTTGGTCTGGCCGCTGGCGAAGGCGTGGACGAGGAGTTCGCTTTGCAGCTTGGCGATGCGGGGCCAATCCTTCATGTCGCCTTCGGCTTCCGGCGGATCGATGCGGCGGTAGTTGGGCGGGAGGCTGGCGATGGCGCGTTCGACGTCGCGGATGGAGGACAGATGCTCGTCGACGCGCGTCGTATCTTCCTTGCCGAGGGCTTTGCGGAGAGCGGCGGCGTCTTCCTGGACGGTGTCGAGGACGCTTTTCTTGCGGTTGATCCAGGTGAGTTCGCGGGCGCCGAACAGACGGTCGAAGAGCTTATTCGGCAGCATTTCGGGCGGGAGAGCGCGGTCGTACCCGGCCCAGCTCATATTGCGCTGGATGCTTTCGCCGAAGGATTCCTGCGAGACGCCGATTTGGAGCGAGCGGAAACGGGTGTCGGAGCCGGCCTTGGCGGCGATGACCTGATCGATGGACGGTCCGCCGGCGCCGCGGCCGGTGAACTGGGTGCCGGTCATGAGCGAGGCCATCGAGCGGTGATGGTCGTTGCCGGGGCCGGGGAGGCGGGCGGAGGGGTTGTCGAGGCCGGTGACGATATGGATATCGTTGCGGAAGGGGGCGAGGGGAGCCAGACACGGCGTCATCATGAAATTGGCGCCGGTTTCGGTGGGGATCCAATACTTTTCGGGGATGCCGTTGCCGTTGAACCAGATGACGAAGCGGTTGGGCGGAGCCGTTTTGACGGGGCCGGCGTAGGCGGTGCCGTTCGCGTTGAACATGGCGGCGAGCGGGGGCAGGCCGATGACGGCGCCGGAGAGGCTGCGGAGGAGGGTGCGGCGCGAGAGGGAAAGGTCTTTGGTATGAACGGCTGGCATGGGTTTAGGACTCCGGGGGGAAGACGCTCCACTTCAATAAGCTGACCATCAGCTCCCGGAAGTGGTACCCGGAGCTGCGGAAATCGGCGAAGGCCCGATCGATGACAACGGCATCGCGGGCGTTTTCATGGCGGCCCGTATAGTAGCGGAACAGCTGCTTGGCCACGCACTGCTGGCACTGCGGAGCAGCCGATAGAATTTTACCAAGCTCGCGGGGGGTGGTGAAGCGGGAGTTGGGAATACCGGCGACGTAGCCGTTGGTATCGATGTCGAGTTCGACGTTGACGACGTCGCCATCTTCTCTGCGCGCCGGGCGGAAGGTGAGCTTCTGCTTGTTGCGGAACTGGCCGATGGCGTCGTATTTTTCGAGGGCGAGGCCGATGGGGTCGACGAGGGTGTGGCAGCTGGCGCAGCTTTCGTTGTTGAGATGCATGGCCAGGCGTTCGCGATTGGTCATGGGCTTGCCTTTGTCGAGGTTGGGCAGGTTGGCGTTGACGCCGGGCGGGGGCTGGGGGACCTCCTGGCAGAGGAAGTGTTCGCGGACGAAGAGGCCGCGCTGGGTGGCGCTGGTGTCGGCGGGCTTCGAAGTAGCGGCCAGGAACATGGCGTGGCCGAGGATGCCGCCGCGGCCGGTTTCGGGCGGCAGGGGGACGCGGTCGTACTCTTTGGCGGGGGCGGGGAGTTTGTAGAGCTGGGCGAGGGCGGTGTTGACGAAGCTGTGTTCGGCGGCGAAGAGCTGCATGAAGTCCTGGTCGCGCCAGACGAGATCGGCGACCATGCGGCGGGTCTCTTCGGTCATGGCGACGGTGAGTTCGGCCGAGTACATGGGGAACTGGGCGCGTTCTTTGACGGCGTCGAGGAGTTGGTCGAAACGAAGCCATTCGGCGACAAACTCATCGAGGGTGATTTTGGCGCGGGGGTCGGCGAGGAGGCGGCGGGCGTGCTGTTCGACGGCCTGGCGGGAGTTGAGTTCGCCCTGGGCGGCGGCGCGGAGGAGTTCGGCGTCGGGCATGGTGTTGAGCAGGGCGTAGGAGAGGCGGCTGGCGGTTTCGTAGGGGCGCCAGGCGGGTTCGGCGCCGTTTTCGGTGCGCATCAGGAAGGCCGGGGACTGGAGCATGGCCTCGAGGGTTAGCTGGGCGCCGGCGAGGAAGTCTTTCTGCGTGAGGAAAAGTTTTTCGTAGCGGGCGACTTCGGTGTCGAGCAGGGGGCGACGGAAGGCCTTGGCGCCGAAGGAGCGGAGGAACTTCTGGCGGCAGGCGGCGTCGCGGGTTTTGCAGGGGATGAGGCCGTGGGTATCGCCGCCGCGGAAGGCCGAGCGGGCGAGTTTTTCGGCGGCGGCGCTGTAGGCTTCAGCGAGGAGGGGGGAGATGGACTGGGACTGGAACTGGTTGCGATAGCCGCCGACGAAGTCTTCGGCGGGGAACTGGTCGGCGACGCGGCTATCGTCGCCGAGGAGGTCGCGGACGGTGTTGTTGTACTGGGCGTGGGTGAGGCGCCGGAGGACGGGGCGGGCTTCGAACTTGCGCTGACCGAGGAGGAAGCGGTCATCGGGTTTGGTGTTGGTGGCGAGGTAGTCGATCCAGGAGCGGAGGGTGGCCTCTTCGGGTGAGCCGGGGGTGATTTTGAGGCCGCCGCCGTGGGGGACGCGGCGGGTGGGTTTATTGAGGAGGAGGGATTTTGACAGGTCGGCGCGGTCGATGAGGACGTGGAGCGATTTGCCGAAGAGCTGGAGCTCTTCAGCGCTGGCGCCTTCTTCGGGGAGGCGGAAGCGGGTGCCGGCGGCTACGCCGTTCGAGCCGTGGCAGTTTTGACAGCCGGCTTTTTCGAGGGCCGGCATGACTTTAGCGGGGAAGTAGGCTTCGCCGGGCGCGCTGAGTTTTTTCTGGCTCAGGAGCAGCGGCAGAGCGACGCAAAGGAGAAGGGAACGGCGTAGCACTGCCCTTATCTTATTGCTTTTTAATGCCGGACGCTAAGCAGTACCTGTTGCGGCATGGGGCCGGTGGGTACCTGTTCGGTGGAGGCGAAGCCGGCGGCGGCGAACATGCTTTGCAGTTGTGTGAGGGTGTAGGCGTCGCCGGAGGGGGTGGTGATGAGCATGGTCATGGCGAAGGCGGCGGAGCTGGGCGGCGTGACGCGGTCGGGGTTGGGGATGAATTCCAGGGTGAGGACCCGGCCGCCGGGTTTGAGCGAGGCGTGGACGCGGCGGAGGATGTTGATGCAGGCGGCTTGGTCGAAGTGGTGGAGGAAGTTGGTGAGCAGGACGAGGTCGTAACCTTCGCCGTAATCGACGGCGAGGGCGCTGCCGGGCAGGGGCGTCCAGCGGTCGGCGACGCCGAAGCGATTGGCGTTTTCGGCGGCAACGGCGAGAACGGCGGGCCAGTCGAGGGCCGTAATGTGCGCGGCGGGATTCCTGGCTGCGATGTGGATGCCGAAGATGCCATGGCCGGCGGCGAGATCGAGAACGCGGAGGGGCCCGGGGCCGGCGAGTTCGGCGAGGAACTGGGCGGGCGGGGTCATCATGGGAACCATGCCGCGGGCGAAGTCCTCCCAGACGGGGTTTTCGTCTTCGATGGTGCCGGCTCCGCCGAGAATGCTTGTGCCGGTGCGGACGACTTCGGCGATGTCGCTGGCGGCTTGGAGGAGAACGGGGTGGTTGAGGAATTTGGAGGCGAGGCCCATGTAGGCCGGGGAGTTCGCGTCGAGGAAGAGCGCGGCGTCGGGGGCGAGGCTATAGTGATTGTCGTGCTTGGCTAAGAGGCCGGCGACGGAGAGGTAGTCGGCCAGGATGCGGGTGCCCCGCTCGCTGGCGCCGATGCGGGCCGCGAGGGCCGGCAGGGTGGTGTGGCCGGCGGCGATGGCGGTAAACAGGCCCAATTCGAGGCCGCCGCGGAGGGCTTGGGTGGCCACGTGGGCGTTCATGATTTGGAAGATTCTCTCGGGAGTGACCATGGTTTATCTGGGCCTCGCGGCGATGACAGAAACGGGTGATGGGGTGGGCACAATCTCGTTGATCGTGAAGCCGTGGGCGTTCAGCAGAGTGTGCCATTCGGTGGCGGTACGTTCCTTGCCGCCGGTCATCACCATCATGTTGATGTCCATGATGCGGGCGGGCCCGGCGTGATCCTCAGCGTCGGGCACGACGGATTCGAGGATGAGGAGTTGGCTATCGGGCCGGGCCGCGGCGCGGATGGTGTGGAGAATCCGGCCGGCATCGTGGTCGTTCCAGTCGTGCAGGATGAACTTCATCATGTAGGTGTCGGCGCCGGCGGGGACGGTGGTGAAGAAATCGGCGGCGACGGCGCTGGCCCGATCGCCCATTCCCTGGGCAGCAAGGTAGGCCTCGGCGGCGGGGATGGTGAAGGGGAGATCGGTGACGATGCCGGAGAGGCCGGGTTGTTGGTTGAGGACGGCACAGAGGAGTGTTCCGTTTCCTCCCGCCACATCGACCAGGGTACCGCTGGCGGGGAATTGATAGCTCGAAAGGATAGCCGGGATGAGGGCGTTGCTGAAGTCGCTCATCGCCTGGTTGAAGACTTCGCCTTCGGCCGGATTGGTTTTGGTGAAATAGGCCCAGACGTCTTCGCCTTGTGCGTCGTCGAAGGCGATGACGCCCCGTTCGAGCGAGGCGGGCAGATTGCTCCAGGCCCTCATGTGGGCACCGCCGAAGACGGAGGTGACCATGGAGCGCAGAGAGCCGGGTACGTCGGAGCGGAGTAGTTCGCCGAGAGGGGTAAGGCGGAAGGAGCCGTCCGGCTGGGTAGAGACTAGGCCGATGGTGGCGCAGGCGCGGAGGAAGCGATCGAGGGAGGGCGCATGGAGATGGGGGACGGGTAGGCCGGCGGCGAGGTGGTCGGCGATCTTCAGTTCGGCGAAGACCTGTAGCAGGCGAGAGCGCATGAAGCCAAAGCCCATGTCGAGGATCTGATCACGGGGAGAAAGGTGTTGCATGGCGGAGTACTGCCATTATATGAGAAGGCGGGAGGGCTCCCCGGAGGGGGGCCGGGATGTGGTATTCGTGGAGTAGTCTTACTCGATGCTTATCCTGCACGCCGGCGTACACGACGGCTTTTTTTCGATATGGCTGGAGGCATCGGCGGATCATAAACAGGCGAAGGCGGCCCCGAGCGCGGGGCGTCCGCAGCGAAGCGGACCGCCGGATTATCCTTACGGAGCCCCGCCCGCACTGTTGCGCGAAATACTTTCCTCCCTCCCCTACTGCGGGGAGTTGGCAAAGGCCCAGATGCAACGAGTGGTTCTCTGGGCGCCTGCCGCGCCCGAAGGGCCGGTGGCATCGAGCGCATTGATCGCCGAGCATCCCGTTTATGAGAGCTTAACGCTCTCGCCGTTCTCTATTGCCTCCATGCAATTGGGACCGAAAGAGACCGTGGACTTTTTGGCCGCGACGTTTGGTCAGCGGATTTTGCGTCCGGGGCTGATGGTGGCGCCGGATGTGCAGTTCTGGGTGGCGGCGCTGCGCTTTGCGGGGGGCCTGGTGGCGCGGCAGCAGTTTCTGCCGGACCTTGACGAGGTGGACGGCGAGTTTGCGGCGAGCTGGACGCCGGTTTACCCCGGTATCGAAGGGCACCGGCTGGCGGCGCTGGCGGCGGCAATGCCGGCTTCGGCGCGGGCGATTACCTTTGAAGATAAAGCTGCGCCGGCGACACCCGCGCGGATTGTGCTGGATGCTTTTGTTTCCTGGATGCTCGATGATCTGATCCGGGGCAGCTACAACGGCGGGAAGCCGCCGCGGGGGAAGAGTCCGCACGAGCGGTGGCTGTACGCGCTGGCTTCCGAGGACGGGCTAGTTGAGGGCTACCCGGACGTGCTCGAACGGATTTCGAAGCAGGTGCGGCAGTGGCGGCGGCCGGTGGCGCTGACGGCCGATGCGCCGTTCCGGCTCTGCTTCCGGCTCGAGGAGCCGGCCGAGACGGGTTCGGCGTGGACGGTGCGATATCTGGTGCAGAGCGTGGACAACCCGGATAACGTGCTGCGGGCCGAACAGATCGGCACCGGCGAGCGGCTGGCCGGGGTGACGCGGCAGCCGACGCTCGAATTTCTGCTGACGTCGCTGACGCAGGCGACTTCGATTGTGCCGCGGATTGAGAGCTCGCTGCGGGCGAGCGTGCCGACGGGATTCGACGTCGATACGAACGGCGCCTATGAGTTTTTGAACCAGAAGGCGGTGGCGCTCGAGCAGGGCGGCTTCGCCGTGGAGCTGCCGAAGTGGTGGAGCCGCGATGGCACGCGGGCGCGGCTGAGCGTGAAGGCGATTGTCGAAAGCCCGGAGAAGCCGCCCAAGGGCGGGCTGTCGCTGAACTGGATTTTGAACTTCGACTGGCGGATTGCCGTGGCCGGCGAGCTGGCGACGCGGGATGAGCTGCTCGAACTGCAGCGGCTGCGGTCGCCGCTCGTGAAGGTGCACGGGCAGTGGGCGCACGTGACGCCGGACGAGATTGATTACTCGCTCGAATTCTGGCGGCGGAACGCGAGCGGCACGGCGACCGTGCGCGAGATTATTCAAATGTCGCTGGGCAATTACCCCTCGAACCACGAGCTGCCGATTGAAGGAGTCGTGGCGACCGGATGGGTGCGCGACCTGCTCGACCAGTTGGAAGGGCGGACGATGTTTGAGGAGCTTAGGCCGCCGAAGGCCTTCAAGGGAACGCTGCGGCCGTACCAGATTCGCGGCTACTCGTGGCTGAAGTTTCTGCGTAAGTGGGGGCTGGGTGCGTGTTTGGCCGACGACATGGGTCTCGGCAAGACGATTCAGACGCTAGCGCTGCTGCAGCTCGATAAAGAAGAGGGCACGACGATGCCCACGCTGCTGATCTGCCCGACGTCGGTGGCGGGCAACTGGCAGAAAGAAGCCGCGCGCTTCACGCCGCAGCTGAAGGTATTGGTGCACCACGGGGTGAACCGGCTGAGGGGCGACGAGTTTGCGCGGCAGATGCAGAAGTATCATCTGGTAATTACCAGCTACGGCATTCTGCAGCGTGATCTTGAATACTTCAAGCAGGTGACCTGGAGCGGGGCGATTCTTGACGAAGCGCAGAACATCAAGAACCCGGACACGCGGCAGGCGAAGTCGGTGCGGGCGCTGGTGAGCGATTTCCGGGTTGCTTTGACGGGTACGCCGGTCGAGAACAACGTGGGCGAGTTGTGGAGCGTGATGGAGTTTCTGAACCCCGGATTCCTGGGGACGCGGGAGCAGTTCCGCCGGAACTTCTTCCTGCCGATTCAGACCAACCGGGATAATGACGTCGCCAACCACTTGAAGCGGCTGACCTCGCCGTTCCTGCTGCGGCGATTGAAGACCGACACGCGGATTATCGCCGACCTGCCGGAGAAGTTCGAGAACAAGGTGTACTGCACGCTGACGCGCGAGCAGGTGGAGATGTATCAGCAGGTGCTCAAGGACGCGCACTCGAAGATCGAGTTCGCCGACGGCATGGCGCGGCGCGGGGCGATTCTGGCGACGCTGTCGAAGCTCAAACAGGTTTGCAACCATCCGGCGCATTTCCTGGGCGACGGGTCGGCGGTGGTAGCGCGGAGCGGCAAGCTGACGCGGTTGACCGAGATGGTCGACGAGGTGTTGACAACGGGGGACCGGGCGCTGGTGTTCACCCAGTTCACCGAGATGGGGAGTATTCTGCAGAAGCACCTGCAGGACAGCTTCGGCGACGAGGTGCTTTACCTGCACGGCGGTACGCCGATGCGGCAGCGGGAGATGATGGTGGAGCGGTTTCAGAAATCGCCCAACGGGCCGCGGCTGTTTATTCTGTCATTAAAGGCAGGGGGAACGGGGTTGAACCTGACGCGGGCGAACCATGTGTTCCACTACGACCGGTGGTGGAACCCGGCGGTGGAGGACCAGGCGACGGACCGGGCGTTCCGCATCGGGCAGTTGCGGAACGTGCAGGTGCATAAGTTCCTGTGCGTGGGTACGCTTGAAGAGCGGATTGACGAGATGATCGAGAGCAAGAAGAGCATCGTCAACGAGGTGATCGGCACGGGCGAGGGCTGGATTACGGAGCTTTCGAACGAGGAGCTGAAGAGTGTGTTTGCGTTGAGTGCGGAGGCGCTGGATGAGTAAGCGGCCGGGCGGCGGGGGCAACAGCGGAAGCCGGGGATCGTGGGGACGGCGGAAGTTTAACAACCGGCGGCGCGGGGCGCCGGCGGCGGGATTGGAAGGGGCGAGCGCGCCGCCGGCGGCAGCGGCGCCTCCTCCCCCGCAGCAGCAGATGCGGGGACCGGAGGGCAACGGGCGGCGGAGTGACCGGAACGATCGGAACGACCGGGACGGGAGAGGCAACCGGAATCGGCGGCGGGGTCCGCAGCGGCGGGCGGGTGGTTTTCGCGCGCCGGGCGGCGGGGGCATTCGGGCGCAGACCAAGGGTTCGCGGTTTGGCGAGAACTGGTGGGCGCGGCGCTGGATTGAGGTGCTCGAAGGCTTCGAGATGGGTTCGCGGCTGAACCGCGGGCGGGACTACGCCAAGAGCGGGCACGTGCTGGTGATTGCCATTGACGAAGGCCATGTGCATGCGCGGGTGCGCGGGTCGCGGCCGAAGCCTTACGACGTCGACATCAACATTGCCGCGATTCCTGAAGAGGACTGGACGCGCGTGGGTGCGCGGCTGGCCGAGCAGGCCGTGTTTTCGGCGACGCTGCTGGCGGGCGAGATGCCGGCCGACATCGAAGAGATTTTTGAAGAGCTGGGGCTATCGCTTTACCCGAAGAACGAACAGGACCTGGTGACGGGCTGCACGTGTCCGGATACGGCGAATCCGTGCAAGCACTTGGCGGCGGTGTATCTGCTGCTGGGCGAGGAGTTCGACCGGGACCCGTTTCTGCTGTTTACGATGCGGGGGATGCGGCGCGATAAGCTGCTGGCGATTATTGAGAAGAACTTGCCGCAGGCGCTGGACGCCGAGGCGAACCGGGACGAAGAGGATGCGGCGCCGGCCGAGGAGCCGAAGCAGGCTCTGCAGTTGGATCCGGACATCTATTGGAAGGGCGCGGTGCGGATGCCGGAGGACGCGATGGGCGACGTGGCGCCGCCGGCGATCTCGGCGGCGTTAACCCGGCGGTTGGGGCCGTTTCCTTTCTGGCAGGGGCAGAAGACGCTGCTCGACGCCATGGAGCCCGTTTATAAGCGGGCTTCGCAGCATGCGGTGTTGTTTCTGTTGGGTGAGCCGTTGCCGGGGGCGGCGAACGGAAGCGGTTCTAACGGCGGCCCGAACTCGGCGTAGACGCGGCGTGGGCCGCCTGGTACTCTTCGTAGGGTCCTTTGAAATCCTCGACTTCGTTGTGGTCGAGGGCCCAGATGCGGGTAGCGACGGCGTCGATCAGGTCGTGGTCGTGCGTGACGATGAAGACGGTGCCGTCGAACTTCTGGAAGGCGAAGTTGAGGGCGTTGATGGCTTCGAGGTCCAAGTGGTTGGTGGGTTCATCGAAGACGAGCACGTTGGGCTTTTCAAGCATCAGCCGGCAAAAGATGAGGCGGGCGGCTTCGCCGCCGCTGAGGGCGTGGGTAGGCTTGGCGCCTTCTTCGCCGGTGAAGAGCATTTGGCCGAGGGTGCCGCGGATCTCTTCCCGGGCGGCCTGCGGATCGAAGGTGTGGAGCCATTCAAAGGCCGTGGTGCCTTTGTCGATGGACTCTTTATGATCCTGGGCGAAGTAGCCGATGCTGGTTTCGTGTCCCCAGGTGACTTCGCCGGAGCCGGTAGCGAGGTCCTTTTCCTTGGCGGAGGTGACGGGGCCGTTATCGAGCAGGGCGCGGAGCAGGGTGGTTTTACCGGCGCCGTTGCGGCCAAGGATGGCGATGCGTTCGCCGCGGGTGACGTGGGCGGAGAAGGGTTTGAAGACGAGTTGGTTGCCGTAGGAGCGGGTTAGATTCTTGACTTCGAGCGGGTGCTTGCCGGAGGGGCGCTTCGAGACGAACTTGATGAAGGGGCGGGCGATGTTGGAGCGCTTGAGGTCGGAGACTTCGAGGCGTTCGACCTCCTTGGCGCGGCTGCGGACCTGGCTGGCGCGGGTGCCGGCGCTGAAGCGGGAGATGAACTCGTTGAGCTGGGCGATCTTTTTTTCGCGCTGGGCGTTGTCGGCTTCGACGCGGGCGCGGACCTGGGTTTTGGCCATGACCATGTCGTCGTAGCCGCCGGTGTAGACGATGATCGTTTGATAGTCGATGTCGGCGGTGTGGGTGCAGACGGAGTTGAGGAAGTGGCGATCGTGGGAGATCACGATCATGGTGCCTTTGAAGTTGTTGAGGAAGTCCTGGAGCCAGTGGATGGAGTCGAGGTCGAGGTGGTTGGTGGGCTCGTCGAGCAGGAGGGCTTCGGGGTTGCCGAAGAGGGCCTGGGCGAGGAGGACGCGGACTTTCTGGCCGCCCTGGAGTTCGCTCATTTTACGCTCGTGGAGCTCTTCGGGGATGCCGAGGCCGCCGAGGAGGATGGCGGCGTCGGAGTCGGCCGAGTAGCCGTCCTCTTCGCCGACGATGCCTTCGAGTTCCCCGAGGCGGATGCCGTCTTCGTCGGTCATGTCAGCTTTGCTGTAGAGGACTTCGCGTTCTTCGAGGGCGCTCCAGAGGCGGGCGTTGCCCATGATGACGGTGTCGATGACGCGATAGGCGTCGAAGGCGAACTGGTCCTGTTTGAGGACGGACATGCGCTTGGGGCGAGTGACGGTGCCCTTTTGGGCGTCGATTTCGCCCGAGAGGATCTTCATGAGCGTGGACTTGCCCGCGCCGTTGGGGCCGGTCAGGCCGTAGCGGCGTCCCTGCACGAACGTGACAGTGACGTCTTCAAAAAGGACTTTGGCGCCGTAGCGCATGGAAACGGAACTAACAGAGATCATGGAGCGGTCTTCACCTGCGAGTATAGCAACCTGCCCTGGGGCGGGCCTTCCAGAAGGCGGTTAGCGCTCCCATTCGAACATGACGCCGGCGGCGGGGAGGATGGGAAAGAGGGGATTGAAGCTGAGAAAGGCCTGGCCGGTGCGGGCGTTGTAGCCGTTGTAGCTATCGAGGCGGAGGTTGCGGGCGTTGGTGAGGTTTTGGACTTCGAGGAAGAGGGTGCCGCGCCAGTGGCGCCAGGTAAAGGACTTGTTGAGGCGAAGGTCGGCGCGATGGTAGGCGGTTAGGCGGAGGCCGTTGCGCTGGGGGGCGAGGAAGTAAGTGGTGGGGGATGCCTGGCGGAAGAAGCCGGCGACGGGGAAGTTACTGCCGTAGGAGTAGCGGCTGCTGAGGTTGACGGACGGGCGGAGGCGGTAGGAGCCGTAGAGATTGACGGTGTGGCGCTGGTCGAAGTCGGCGGGGAAGGTGAGGCCGAGGGCGCCGTCGCGGACGGTGGCGCGACCGTAGGCGTAGCTGACCCAGCCGTTGAGGCGGTTGGCGGAGCGGCGCTGGAGGGTGAGTTCGAGGCCACGGCTGTGAGCGCGCTGCGAGTTGCGGAAGGGCGGGAGCAGGGGTGGGTTGAAGATCTGTCCGGAGGCGAGCAGCCGGGGCTCTTCGAAAGGGCGGAAGGGGAGGTCGCGGTCCCAGCGCTGATAGGTTTCGAGGCGGAGGCGGGTACGTTCGCCGAAGAGCTGTTCGAAGGCGGCGACGAAGTGGTGGGCGCGGGCGGGCAGGAGGCGGATACCTTCGAAGAAGGTGGGGAACTGGGCGGCCTGGGCGAGGGTGGCGGAGAGTTTGGAGGCGGGGCGGAGCTGCCAGGCGAGGGAGGCGTAGGGGGAGACGGCGGTGGAGTGGAGTTGGTCGAAGCGGGCGCCGGCGGTGAGGCGGAGCTGTTGGTAGGAGGCGGCTTGTTCGAGGTAGGCGCCGGAGCGGAGGGCGGTGCCGCGGTAGGCGTCGAGGGGGCGGACGGCGAAGGGGTTGAACTGGTAGCGGGTGAAGGCGCCTTCGTCGCGGAGGCGGCGGAGGGAGCCGCCGAACTGGAGGGACTTATAGGTGGCGTCTCCGCGCCAGACCCATTCGCCGCCGTAGGTGCGGGCGAGGGGCAGGAGTTGGGGGTTGCGGTTTTCGGCGCGTTCGCGGAGGTAGGCGAGGCGCTGGGTGGTGAGGAAGCGGGTGTTGGGGCGGTACTGCCAGGCGAGGTTCAGGAGGGTGGAGCGGTAGGCGCTGTCGAGGATGGCGTTGACGCCGAGGCGGGGGCGGGCGGCGGAGCGGTCGAGGCCGGAGAGGCCGTCGAAGAAGCTGAGGGAAAGGGTTTGTTGGGGGGTGGGGGACCAGGCGAGTTTGCCCTGGGTATCGAAGAAGTCGAAGGCGAGGGTGGGATCGGTGGTGGCGCGGGAGAGGAGGTACTGGAGGTAGCTTTTGCGAACGCCGAGGAGCCAGGAGGCGGTGCGGGAGCGGTTGAGCGGGCCTTCGGCGAGGGCGCCGGCCCCGGCGGCGCCGGCGGTGAGGCGGACGGTGGGGCGTAGGCGGGAGCCTTCGCGGAGTTGGACGGCGAGGGCGCCGGCCGAGCGGTCGGAGAGGCTGACGGGGGGCGCGGAGGAGTGGAGAGTGAGGGTTTCGATGAGGTCGCCGTTGAAGATGGTGAGGGAGCCGGAGGAGGGTTCGTTGGGGACGGCGTGGAAGGGGTTGCGGAGGAGGATGCCATCGATGAAGATGCCGATTTGGCGGAAGGGTGCGCCGCGGAGGGAGAACTGGGAGTTGAAGTCGTTGTTGGCGGCGACGCCGGGGAGGGATTGGACGGAGCGGAGGGGATCGTCGGCGAGGACGCTGGCGAGGTTTTTGAGTTCGCTGCCGGTGAGGCTGGCTTCGAAGGGGTCGGCGGAGACGGTGAGGTTGTCGCGGCGGGTGAGGTTGTCGGGGGTGAGGCGGATTTCGAGGGCGGGGGCCTCGGTGAGGAGGATGCGTTCCGGGCGATAGCCGACGAGGGTGACGCGGAGGGTGAGGCCGGGTTCGGCGTCGAGGCGGAAGGTGCCTTCGCGGTTGGTAGTGGTGGAGGTGCCGTTGGGGAGTTCGAGGCGGACGTTGGCGAGGCGCTCGCCGGTTAGGGCGTCGGTTACCAGGCCTTCGAGGGGGGGCAAAAGGGCCAGGCAGAACAGCGGCAGCATGTGGCAAGTTTAGCTTGAAAGCCGGGAGTGCTTGGGAGTTGCGGGCTAACTACGCGGCCAGTTTTGAGGATTTGGCGGTTCGGCGGTGCTCATGGGGGCGGCCCGATCTACGGGGAGCCCCGATGATACAGCGGGAGTAGCGGAACAGGATCTTCAGAATCGTTGGGCCAAGTCGCGGAGTTAGCGACGGTGGAGCGCTACCGGGCTTTGTAGCCTTGCCAGATGTACTCGAGCGCGAGTGGGTAGGTGGCGAGCTTCACGGCGCGGTCGCAGTGGCCGGAGTTTTTGGTGAAGACGAACTGGTAGGGATAGCCCTTCTTGGCGAGCACCGCGGCCATGCGTTCGTTGGCGAGGACCCAGTCGTGGTAGGCGTCGCGGGTGATGAGGTTGTCGCGGTCGCTGACGTGCATCCAGATGCGGAGGGGCTTTTTCGGGCTGTTGGGGATGAGGGTTTCGTGGTAGTCCCAGGCGCCGTGGGGCGTTTCGGCGTTGTAGGGCCACTGCTGATAGACGAAGGTGCCGGAGTAGCTGACGACGCGATGGTAGAGATCGGGGCGGTACCAGGCCATGGACAGGGCGGCGGAACCGCCGGAGCTGCAGCCCATGGTGGCGCGGCCGTCGGGGTCTTTGGTGAGCTTGACGGCGTACTTCTGTTCGACGAGCGGCAGCACCTCTTTTTCGACGAATTCGGCGTAGAGGCCGGACATGGTGTCGTACTCGAGGCCACGCTGGCTGCCCTGGGCGTCGCCGCTGCCGTTGCCGATGGAGATGGCGATCATGGCGGGGACTTTGCCGGCGGCGATCAGGTGATCGAGGGCCTGGAAGAGGAGGCGGTCCGGTCCGTCGGCGCCGACGATAAAGGGGGCAACGGTACCGGCGACGTACTGCTTGGGGATGTAGACGGCGACCTTGCGGGTGTAGGGTTTGGGGCCGCTGACGACGATGATTTTCGAGGGATCGCTCGGGTCGGGGCGGAGGAAGCCATCGCGGGCGATGCCGGGGTAGATTTTGGAGTCTTTGGACTCCATGGTGAACTCGTGGACTTTGCCCTGGAGGTCTTCCGGTTTGCCGGACATGCCTGCGGCGGGTTTATAGGTGGGGCCGATGATGAAGTTGCCGTTTTTAGCGGGCGACGGGAGGGCGCCGTCGGGGAGTTCCTTGGCTTTGACGTAGCCGGGGGTGTGGGGGTCGCGGGTAGGGGGCGGCGTGCGCTGGGGTTTGGCGGGCGGGGTGGGGGGCGGGGCGGGAGTTTGGCCGGCGGCGGCGGCGGCCATCAGGGTGAGGAGCAGGAGGGTGAGGCCGTGAGTTCGGAGCATGCAGGTTCTCATTTTATATCCGGAGATGGGTTCGTGTCAGGCGCGCGGGATCGACGGAGTGGTCCGCCTGGCCGGTGAGCAAAAAAATGGGGAAGCCGGTGGGCTTCCCCGTGGTGGAGTTTTGCGCGGATTCTTTAGAACAGCAGGCGGAGACCTAGCTGAATGCTGCGGCTGCCACCATCAGCCGAGCTGCCGATGCTGGCGCTGGTGATCTGGCCGAAGGTAGCGTTGCCGAAGCCGCCATCCGGGTTGGGATACTGCGGCGTGTTGGTGAAGTTGTAGCTTTCGGCGCGGAACTCGAGCTTGAAGCGCTCCGTGAGGGCGAAGCGGCGGAAGAGCGACAGATCGACGTTGGCAAAGCCGGGACCGTTGAAGGCGTTTCGCCCGACGTTGCCGAAGGTGTTGGCGGCCGGTGCGGCGAAGACGTTGGGGTCGAACCAGGTGGGCTGATTGCGGCCGGTGGAGCGGAAGTTGACCGCGCCGGGTACGGGCAGCTTGCCGTTGCCGATGTAGTTGGGATTGTTCGAGTTGCCCGGAGCGTTGAGCGTGGCGTTGGGAGCGGAGATATTCATGGCCTGGCCGCTCATGAGCGTCAGCAGGCTGGTCACCTGCCAGCCGCCGAGCACATGGCTGGCCGGACCGGCATTGGCAAAGCGCTTGCCTTTGCCAAACGGCAGTTCCCAGATGTAGCTCTGGTTGAGCATGTGGCGCCGGTCGAAGTCCGCGGCGGCGCGCGAGCGGCCGGGATTGATGTAGTAGGCGAAGCCGCCGTTGTCGTTGGAGACGTCGATGGCTTTCGACCAGGTGTAGGCGGTGGTCATTTGGAAGCCGCCGGAGAATCGTCGATCAAACTTCACCTGAAGCGAGTTGTAGTTATTCGAGGTGCCGATGAAGCTAAAGTTGGTGTCGGCATCGCGTCGGAACGGAGCCCAGAGAGGACGCCCATCGCGGCCGGCGCCGAGGACGAGACCGGCGTTGGCATTGAAGAGGGTGGGGATGCGGGTGCCTTTGTTGCCGACGTAGGCGACGTCGAGGGTGAACTTGCCCGGCAGGGCGCGCTGCACGGCCAGGTTCCAGCTTTGGATGTACCCTTCGTGATAGTCGAGCGGGATGACGTCGTAGTTCTGGTTCGGGGCGTTGCGAATGATGCCGTCGGCGGGCACGTTGAAGGGCAGCGGCGCCGGCAGGCCGTTGGCCATGCGGCCGGCGGGTACGAAGGAGTTAGCCGGGTTGAAGGCGTTGTTCTGCCGCACCGGGAAGTTATAGGCGTAGGCGTTATTGGCGTAGGGAATGTAGCTGACGCCGTAGCCGGAGCGGAGCACGGTCTTTTCGTCAAAGCGGTAGCTGAGGCCGAAGCGCGGGGCGAAGTTGCCTTTGTAGTTCTTGCGGCCGAGGTTGCGGGGGTTGTTTCCGACGCCAGCGACAATCAGCGAGTTTGTGCTGATGTCGTAGTTGGAGAAGCCGCCTTTCTGGCGGGGCGTGGCGGGCGGATAGAGTTCGTGGCGGAGGCCGATGTCGATGGTGAGTTTCTTTGAGACCTGCCACTTGTCCTGGACGTAGGTGAACAGGGGAAATTGAACGTACTCGGGGAAGGCCGAGAGGAGGTCGCGGCCGTAGTCGTTGGGCAGGTCGAGCAGGAAGGCGGCGTAGGCGTTAGCGAAGCCCTGGTTGGAATCGCCGTTGCGGCCGGTCTGGCCGGAGCGGAAACGATACTGACCGCGGAGGGAATAGACCTGCGTCTGGAAGAGGCCATCGCGGTTGTAGCGATAGTCGGCGCCGAATTTGATCGTGTGTTTGCCGAGGCTCTTGGTCCAGTTGGTGATGAAGTTCCAGTTGGTCTCAAAGCGAATCCAGGGCAGCGAGAGCGAATAGCCGACGACGGGATTGGAGTAGCCCTGGATATCGATATTGGTCAGGCCGGAGGTGAGGTCGGAGATGTTGACGCCGCGAATGCCGACGTCTTCCGATGCTTTGGTGCCGTAGTCGGTGGCATAGGCGTCGTTGCGATAGCGCATGAGGCCGATGCGCAATTCTCCGATAAAGGTGGGGGAGAAGACGCGGGTGGCGTTGAGGCCGGCGGTTTGGGTTTTGGTGATGCCGGTGCCGCCGAAGCCGCCGTTGGCCGGGCCGCCGGGGAGGCCGTACTGAGGCGGGTCGGTGATCTCGGGCCGCTGGAAGGAGTATCGGACGTTGATGCGGGTGTTTTCGTCGAAGTTGTGATCGACCTTGGCGTCGAAGCCGTCGGTGTCTTTGGCGCGCACGGTGCCGCCTTCGAAATTCACACCGGTGGCGTTGGGCGAGGTGGTGGCGGGCAGCAGGGCGTTCAGGCGGGCAGCGATGGGGGAAATGCGGGAGGCAGGAATGATGTTGCCGACGAAGGGGATGCGGCCGGTTCCATCGGGGGCCCCGGTGGCCGGGTCGTAGATGGTGGTGGGGGAGAGCGAGAGGTTACCGGCGCGGAAGTCGGCGGTGGGAATGGTGAAGCGGTTGCCTTTGCCGAGGCGGTCGCGAATGCCGAGATAGTCGCCGAAGAAGAAGGTTTTGTTTTTGACGATGGCGCCGCCGAAGGTGCCGCCGAAGTAGTTATAGGTGACGGGCGGCTTGATGAGCAGGTCGGTGCGGCGGGCGGCGAGCGCGCTGACGCGATTGAACTCGTAGAGGCTTCCGTGATACTCATTCGTGCCGGACTTGATGTTCACGTTCATCACGGCGCCGCCGGCGCGGCCCATTTCGGCGTCGTAGTTGGAGGTGGTGATGTCGACGGTCTGGATCGCCTCGGCCGGGGGAATGTAGGCCGTCAGCAGGCCGGTGCGATGGTTGTTGTCGACGCCTTCAAACTGAATGTTGTTGGCCATGCGCGACTGTCCGTTCACGCGAGACTGCATGGAGTCGTTCGAGTTGAAGAACTCCGAGTGATTGCGCTGCGCGCGGGCGGCGCCGGGTACCAGATTCACCAAACCTTGAAAATTGCGGTTCTGGGTGAGGGGCAGTTCGGAGACCTGACGCTGGTCCATACTGCGGCCCGTGTCGGTGCGGTCGGTCTGCAGCGCCGGCGCTTCGGCGGTGACCTGGATCTGTTCGTTGATCTGGCCCGGCTGCAGTTGGAAGTCGACGCGGGTGGTGGAATTGATCACAACCTCCACGCGGTCGCGGACTGATTTGCGGAAGCCGGCGAGTTCGACCGAGACCGAGTAGACGCCGGGCGGCAGATTGGAGAAAGTATATGTCCCGGCTTCGGCCGATTGCACGGTCCGGTTGAAATTGGTGTTCAGCTCTACGGCGGAGACCTTGGCATTCTGCACGGCGGCACCCGAAGCATCGGAGACCGCCCCTAGAATGGTTCCATTAAGAGCTTGCCCCCACGCTGCAGCGTTTACTGCTGAGACGAGACAAAACAAGCGGAAATATTGCACTTTTATCTTCAACTCCTCACTAGATTATGAATCTGCGCCTCAGGGCGGACCAACGCGCTCACTCGGTCCACGGAAAAGGTCGACTCGGTCAGGGGCAAACCGTTGATGTGATAGGTTTCCCTAAAGTACCCTGGTTGCTCCCTGAACGGATCCGGGCGTTTGTTTGCTGCTTTCCGCGACCGAGCTGTCTGTACCGGCTTTGATCACCTTAACCCAAGGTTCGACCACTTGTTTCGTAGTTGCGTTGGTACCGCGGTTTGTTGGCCGAGGCTTTAACTATTCTCTAAAGTTGTTCGTTTGTTGGACCAGCATGGTGAGTTGGTTCTCCTGATCGCTCTCGTATCGTTCGATGAGATCGGTGGTCTGGTGGCTGAGCCGCCAGCGGTGGACGAGACCGAGCAGGAATATCCAATGGGCGGTGATGTAGAAGACCATCGGCACCAGGGAGGCCGCCGAGGCGCCGGTGGCATTCCCATCCGGGCCCAGAAGGGAAGCCGCCGCGAGTGCGCTCAGTCGCAGCCCGAGGGATCCGGCCAGGCACTTCAGCGCGAGCGCCATGCTGCCTGCACCCATCTCTTCGCTCACGCGATACAACACGATGCCCATGGACGCTGGAATGGCCAGCAGAACCGGGCCCGAGATTTGCAGGTAGCGCACGACCGCCCAGGGAGATCCCGAATCACCCATGGTTTGGCGATTCCAGATTACGGTTGGCACCAAAAGGACAATACATCCGATCAGTGTCCAATCGATGGCGTGAAGCCGTATGCCCAACTGGAGGGTTGTGAAGGCCGACCACATGGCTCCAAGCGCGGCGGTAAGGATCAGGAAGGAGCTAGCCACGAGGATTTGGCGTAACCCCAAGGCCGGATAGGTAGCGGAATCATATCGGCCCGTGCTTTGAAAAGCGAGTTCGAAAACCACGCGGCAGGCATTGACCAGAACCCCGATGGTGACCAGGTTCCAGGCCAGCCGCATCATGGTGCCCCTGTCGTGATCGAGGGCGATTCTGCGGCCCAGCACGCCACTGGTTACATTGGCAGTGAAGTGAGATACCGCCAACAGCACGATGGTGGCCATTCGCCAGGCAGGCTGTACGCCGCTGATTGCCTGCGTGGTGACACACGCCAGAAGGCAGAGCGCGAGCGCCCACCCCACCAAGCCCGGTTGTGGTTTCAGCACCATCAGTGGATCTCCGTTCCTACCAGACTCCCGACCCGTTCGATGAGCAAGCGTGCTGGTGATCCGTAAACGCATCCTACGTTTTTGCTCAGGTTTCTGACAAACAAACTCCAGTTGGGAACGGAGACATCTGCCTCACCGGCCCGGCACGACTGTTCGTTGGCTTGCTGGACGGCCTTCCGCGCCGCACCCGCCCCACAGAGCGGATTTAGGAGTGCTTGCATCAGGCGCACCGCTTCGACGGGCTTGAAGGGGGCACCCTTTGTGGGGCGAGTCTCGTTTTCCCGGAGGCGCTGGAGGAATCTTCCGGCCAGCAGATCGATTTCGCCGCTACTGCGGGTGGCCGCCGCATTGAGCCGGTTGATTTCCTGAACGACGGCAGACTCCCATGCGAGCAGTTGGTCGCGCATGCTCCGGCATTCGGCGCACACGGCGAGGTGGGAGCGGATGCGGGCGCAGGCAGACTCAGGCAGACTCCCGTCAAGATACGCCATCCATTGTTTCTCCGTGATGCCGTGTTCGGTGTTCATAGTTCCCCCATCCATTTCGCGAGTTTTTTCTTCGAATCAAAAACCTTCCATTGCACCGTTCCCAAGGGCATTTTCATCACCTCCGCGATTTCATGGTAGGCAAGGCCATCCAGGTAGCGAAGCAGCAGAATGCGCCGCGACACGGCATCTAGTGTTGCCAATGACTCGTACAAGACAGACCGCGACAGCGGGTCCCAACTGGCCGCTAGCAGGGAGTCGCTCAACTCATCGAACTCAACGAACTCCGGGTTGTGGCACTCTCGTCGAATGTGCATCAGGTGCTTGTGGCGTGCGACGGCGTAGATCCAGGCTCGGAACTTGGCGGGATTTTGCAGGGTGGTGGTTTGCCGGAAGGCAGCGAGCATCACTTCCTGCGTCAGGTCTTCGGCGATGGCTTTCGTACAGCCGCGGAGTTCAAAATAGCGAAGCATCCGTGGGGCGAACCGTTGGAATACCGGGGTGAAGGTTGCCTCAGACGGATTTGCAAAAAACAGCCCCACGAGTTCCTGTTCCAAGCGCGCGGCGGCGGACTCCACGAAACCGGTGCTATCGCCGTGCTTGGCTGCCATTATAGTTTTCGCTTTCGTTTCTCAATGAGGTAGTTGCGTGGAGCGGCGCGTTTGTTGGCAACATGTCCAATATCAGGGCGCGACAGCTACCGGCGCAAGGGCGGTGCGACGACCTCTGTCCAAAGTGAACCACACGCACACGGTGCGGAGTGCATGGGCGCGGGCTCGAAAACGCTCTCGGGCGCTGTTTGCCGCGAGCCGGATCGGATCCTCTCGTCAGGCCACCTTGAGCTGGTTGACGTTCGCTCGGTGGACCTCGGTCAACGGCGATAGGCGGTGTCCGGCACAGTTGCCCGCGGCATCGGCAGATCTACGATCACATCCCCAACCGGGGCCTCGCTGAGCAGGCCCCGGTTCAATGGTACCGTTGGGTGCCGGTCGAGGTGCATGGAGTCGCACGGGGCTACTCTTCTTTTCAGGAACCACAGCCTACGGGTGTTGTATTCAACGACTTGGGGATATTGGCGCGGTGCGTTTGGCGGAAAGTCAGCCCCTTGGCGTTTTTCGGGCACACCAACCCTGAAGACTCTGGAAGCCTGTCAGTGTGCGAGCGGATCTTTCAAAGAACAGGGACGCACGAGCAGGGCCGAGTCGCGAAAAAAGAGAGGGCCCTCTTTTAAACGGAATCCGCTAGCGGCTTCCGTTTAAAAGAGGGCCCTCTCTTTTTTCGCGACTCGGCCCTGCTCGTGCGTCCCTGTTCTTTGAAAGATCCGCTCGCACACTGACAGGCTTCCAGAGTCTTCAGGGTTGGT
>JAINDL010000125.1 GCA_019931245.1 Bryobacteraceae bacterium CoA2 C42 | reverse complement strand
CCCGCTACTCCCCCGGCTACGCCCCCCGCTACTCCCCCGGCTACGCCACCCGCTACTCCCCCGGCTACGCCACCCGCGAACCCGGCTCCCCCCACCCCGCCCACCTTCGCCGTCGAACTCCTCTCCCCGGCCGCCAACCTGCAGACCACAGCCATGTCTCTCCCCATGTTCGGCATGGCGACCGGCGTCACCGGCACCGCGACCGTGCGCTGGGTCACCGACAAAGGCATGTGGGGGGAAGGAACCACCACTCCGTCCGGCGCCCGCACCTTCGCCTGGACCATCCCCACCGTCCGGCTCGTTCCCGGTCTCAACGTGGTCACCGTGCTCGTCACCGACGGAACCAACCGAACGGTGGGCCGCTCCCTGCATGTCCAGGTCGCCATGACCACCGCCGACCCGGCGGCTGCCCCGCGGCTCTCCCTCGTCGCCCCTTCCACGTACAGCTTCCTGTGGCCCACCGAAACGCTCACCCTGCGCGGCACCACCGCCTCCAGCGTCGGCGTGAGCCGCGTCTCCTGGCGCGTCTCGAACGGAACCAGCGGCACTGCCACTGGCACCACCATCTGGATGATGAATCCCATCCGCCTCACCTCGGGTTTCAACACGATCACCCTCACCGCCCGCGACACCCAGGGGCGCGAGACCGAGCAGGTTGTCACCGTCTTTCGCTACTAGACCCAAGCGCGCCCCGGGAATCCGCTAAAATAAGTTTCATTGCGCGTGAGTTCCTCCACCGACAGTGTCGTCGCCATCTATCCCGGCTCGTTCGATCCGCTGACCAACGGTCACCTCGATCTCATCTCCCGTTCGAGCCGCCTCGTCGGCCGCCTCATCGTCTCCGTTCTCAACAACGAAAGCAAACAACCCCTCTTCAGCGTCTCCGAACGGATGGAGATGCTGCACGAAGTGACGGCCAACCTTACCAATGTCGAGGTCGACAGCTTCGATGGGCTCCTGGTCGACTACGCGGCGGCGCGCGGCGCCAACCTCATCGTCCGGGGCATTCGCGCCGTCTCCGACTACGAATATGAGCTGCAGATGGCGCTCATGAACCGCCGGCTGCGCCCCGAAATCGAAACCATGTTTCTGCTTTCGGGCGAAGCCTACTCGTTTATCAGTTCCCGGCTCGTCAAAGAGGTTGTCCGCCTCGGCGGCAACGTCTCCGGCCTCGTGCCGGCATCGGTCGAGGCGCGGCTGGCCGAACGGTTCCGGCCCGCTCCCTCCCTCAATCCAGTCCACAGGTAAAGCAAACAATCCCATGAGTTCCTCAGTGCATGTAGAAAACCTCGCCGTGGCCGGCCGCATGGCCACCATCTCGGTCTCCTCCACCATGAAGGTCGCCGCTGACGCCGACAAGATGCGGCGCGAAGGAGTCGACGTTGTCGACTTCGGCGCCGGCGAACCCGACTTTCCCACCCCGGACAATATCAAGAACGCGGCGATTGAAGCGCTCTCGAAGAACTTCACCAAGTACACGCCCGCCGGCGGCACGCAGGAGCTTAAACAGGCCGTCTGCGAACGCCACAAAGCCGACTACGGCACCAGCTACACCCCGGCCGAATGCGTCATCACCGTCGGCGGCAAGCACGCCATCTTCGGCATCATGCAGGCCGTCATCAACGCCGGTGACGAGGTCATCATCCCCGTCCCCTACTGGGTCACCTACAAAGACGTCGTCAACTACTCGGGCGGCACCTGCGTCTTCGTCGAAACCGACGAAGCCAACGGCTTCAATCTGACGGCCGACATGATCGAAGCCGCCATCACCCCCAAAACCAAACTCGTCATCATCAACTCGCCCAGCAACCCGAGCGGCGCCGTCCTGCCCCGCGAAGAGTTCGAACGCATCTTCGCCGTCACCTCCCGGCGCAATATCTGGCTGATGACCGACGAATGCTATTGCCGCTTCCTCTACGACAGCGAACCCTTCTCGATCGCCTCGGTGCCGGGCGCGAAAAATACCGTCATCGTCGCCGGGTCGCTGTCGAAGACCTACGCCATGACCGGCTGGCGCATCGGCTTCGCCCTCGGCCCGAAGCCCGTCATCGACGCCATGATGAAGCTCCAGAGCCACTCCACCTCCAATCCGACTTCGATTGCGCAAAAGGCCGCCGTCGAAGCGCTCCGCGGTCCGCAGGGCTCGATCGACATCATGATGGCGGCCTACCGCGAACGCCGCCGCTTTGTCATCGACCGTTTGCGACAGATTCCCGGCGTCACCCTGGCCGAACCCCAGGGCGCCTTCTACGCCTATCCCGACATCAGCGTCGCCTTCGGCAAGCAAGGCATTCACTCCTCGATGGATTTCTGCGAGCGGCTGCTCTCGGAAGCTCACGTGGCTGTCGTCCCGGGCGAAGCGTTCGGCACCTCCAAGCACATTCGGATCTCCTATGCGACCTCGATGCACGAGATCGAACGAGGCCTCGACCGGATTCACAACTTCATCGTCGCGCTGGGATGAGGCCCATCGCGCTGCAGCCCAAGTTCGTCGAGCGAGTGTGGGGCGCCACCTCGCTCGACCCCTGGTATCCGCCGGTGGGCCGCCGCATCGGCGAGGTCTGGCTCTCCTCGGACGATATTGAAACCTCCGCGGGCCTCCCGCTGGGCCAGTTGACGGAGCGTCCGGAGGTGATGGGCACGGCCCTGCCCGCCGGCCGCTTTCCTATCCTGATCAAGTTCCTGTTCACCACCGAAAAACTTTCCGTCCAGGTACATCCCGAAGACGATCACGCCTTCAAGCATCACCAGCAGCCGGGCAAGACGGAGATGTGGTACGTCCTGGCGGCCGAACCGGGCGCGGTGATCGCGCAGGGTTTTGCGCGGGAGACCACCGAAGCCGAACTGCGGCGCTCTTTAGCCGACGGGTCGGCCGAGTCGCTCCTCACCTGGTGGCCGGCGGCCGCCGGTCAGACCTACTTCACCCCGGCCCGCACCGTACACGCCATCGGCGGCGGCCTCGCCATCTGCGAGATTCAACAGAACTCCGATGTCACCTACCGGCTGTGGGACTACGGCCGGCCCCGCGAACTCCACGTCGAACCTTCGATCGCCGTCCTCGACTGGGGCCCGGCCCCCGGCCCGGCGGCGCCAACGGGCCACCTGCTCGCCCAATGTCCCTACTTCGCCACGGAGCGGTACCGTCCGGATGGGCCCACCCTCTGGCACTCCGACCCGGAGCGGTTCCATCTCCTGGTGGTTACCCGCGGCGCCGGGCTGCTCAGCTGGGGCGGGGAACTGGAGGAGTTACGCGCCGGACAGGCGTGGCTGGTGCCCGCCGCTCTTGGCAGCTACGTGGTCGATGGCACGGAAGAGTTGGAAATACTGCGCGTGTGGGTTCCTTCGCGCTAAACTGAATGTTGCTCTGGTGGTGGCGCATGGCTATGCGCGGGATTTATGCAGTCTTGGTGGTGGCGCTCCTGTTGGTGGGCGCTGCGTGTGATCGGGGCCCTGCGAAAGCGCCGGTAATCGGCGAGGCCTTCGCGGGTCCGGTCACGTTGAACATTCGTCAGGAGATCTCCCTCAAGTCGCCGACCGTGGCGACGGTCAAACACGCCGACCGGTTGGCGATTCTTCAGGTCCGGCGCCGTTTCACCCGCGTGCGGGCTGAAAATGGTGCCGAAGGCTGGTGCGATGGCGAAAAGCTGCTCACCCCCCAGCAGATGGACCGGCTCCGGGTCACCAATGAAGTGGCCGCTAAACTCCCTTCCCAGGGGCAGGCCATGGTCTTTGACCTGCTGAACATCCACACCGAGCCCAACCGCCAAGCCCCTAGCTTTCATCAGTTGAAAGAGAACGACAAGATGGAGGTTCTGGGGCACCGCCTCGTGCCGCGTCTGCCGTTCCAGGCCGCCGTGACCAAGCAGTTGGCGGTCGCCGCCGAAAAGCCGGCTCCGAAGAAGCGCGCCACGCGCCGGGATCGAGACAAGGCCAAAGCCGAGGCCGATGACCGGCCCCCCATGCCCCGGCCGCCCTCCCCGCCTGCCAACTGGATGGAACTCTCCCGGCGAACGCCAATGCCGGATTACGAAACGAAGCCAGACTCCCGGCCCGCGCCCGGCGCCAAGTCGGATCCCGCCCCGGAGGCTGATCCGGTGCGCCTCGAAGACTGGAGCCTGGTGCGCAGCGTGGAAGGGCGGGCCGGGTGGGTCCTGACCCGGGCGTTGACCATGACGATTCCCGACGAGGTCGCGCAGTATGCCGAAGGCCAGCGGATTACCTCGTGGTTTCCCCTCGGCGACGTCGCCGCCGAAGACGGTACCGCAAAGAAACACTACCTCTGGACAACCATCCAACAGGGCGGCCAGGAGTATGAGTTCGATGGCCTTCGGGTGTTCATCTTCAACGCCCGGCGCAAGCGCTACGAGACCGCGTTCCGTCTGCGCGAGGTAAAAGGCTACTATCCGAGCGCCGTGCATCCGGTGGAAGTCAGCGCCGGGAAAAAGTCCCATGAGGTCACCGGGTTTTCGGTGGTCCTCGCCAGACCCGATGGCGAACTTGAGCGCCGGACCTATGCCTTTGAAGGCTACCGCGTCCGCCTCATCGGCACTTCGCCATGGGTCCGTCTGGCCGATCCGTTCGATCTCAAGGCCACGGAGATCTCCCGACCGGTAGACTCGGGCGCGGCGCCGGAGCGGTCGCTCTGGGAGCGAATCAAGGCGCGGCTGCCGTTCCTCAATCCCTCCTAGCGCGCCAACGCTTCGGCAATCGCTTTGTCCGCCAGCGGAGCCATCACGGCATAGCCGGCCGCGTTCGGTAGCAGACCATCCGCCGTCAGGCTCTGTTTGAAGAACCGGCCTTCGACGAGCGCCCCGTAGTAGTCGAGATACACGAGGCCATTGGCCGCGGCGTACTGCTTCAACCACCCGTTCAGACTCAGAATTTTGCCTACCGGCCGGCGTGCCGTCATCTTCGAAAAGCAGTCACAGACCGGGGTCAGGGAAGCGATCACGACCTTGATCTTGTGCGCCCGGGCCAACTCCACCATCGACATGAAGTGCTCGGCCATCGTGCCCTCCGTCGACGGGCCCATCACACTGGCCAGGTCGTTCGTGCCGCCCTGAATCACGACCACCGCCGGCTGCAGCGCAATCACATCCTGCCGGAAACGCACGAGCATCTGCGCTACGGTCTGCCGCGTGATTCCCCGGTTCAGGTACGGCTTGCCGGGAAAGAACTCCGGCCCCCAGTTCTCCGTAATCTCATCGCCGAGAAACACTACCCGGCCCGGCTGCGGCTTCAACTCGGCGTTCTCGCTGCCGTACCGGGTGAGGCCACCCCAGTCGAGCAGCACACGGCGGTAGGCCTCAATCGCCGTCTCCAGCTGTTCGCGGGAGAGCTCCTGGGCGCGGAGCGTCGAACTCAGCGCCAGGAGCAGGAGGACACCGACCAACCTCATTTCTTGAGGCCGTAGCAGTACAGGTGGCCGTCGTAGGTGTTGATGTAGACCTGACCGTTGGCCAGGCCGAGGCCGCTCCAATGGTTCCAGTTGGTGATCTCCTTGCCGCTGTTCCAGAGCTCTTTGCCGGTCTCGGCGTCGAGCACATAGAGGACGGCGTGCGTCGAGAGCGGAACGCGGCGCTCCATGCGGAAATCCAGGCCGACATCGGGGAAGGCCTGCGCCGTGTTCTCACCGCTGCCGTAGGCGAAGACCATGCCGTTGGCGATGATAGGCGGTTCGGCCTGGTTCATGTCGCGCGAAACCCAGGCGGGCTGGAGCACCGGCTTGCCGTTAACCAGCTCCATCTTGAAGGCGGCGATGGCGCCCTTCTTCACCGGGCCGTATTCGAGCGGGGCCTTGTACTTGGAGTGCTTGGCGCCCCAGAACGGGGTCAGAATCCAGCGGGTTCCCTTGGCGTCTTCCCAGGTGGCGAGCGAACCCCAGATGCCGGCCTCGGCGAAGTCGACAATCTCGTTGCAGATCAGCGGAGTCCGGTAGGCCGGGGTGCGGTGGTCGTCGCCGCCAATCGACTCGGTGTCCATCAAATAAATCCGGCACTCTTTGCTGGCGTCAATCATGTACTCGCGGCCTTTGAAGTCGAAGATGGCCGGGGTGACCTGCATATCGAGATCCCGCTTCCAGAGCCACTCCGCATTCGACGGGCCGTAGTAGTCGACCAGTTCGAGAGCCTTGGTCTCCGGGTTCTGTTTGACGCCGATGATGCCGTTGCCGTAGACGCCGTTTTCCGGGTCCCAGCGGCCATCGCCGGTACCGGTGTACATCACGAGGTCTTTGCTCACGGCCGGGCCGGAGCGTCCCCACATGCCGCCGCCGGCCGGGCCCCAGCTGCCTACTTTGTGCGTGGCGAGGTCGTAGGTGTAGGCCATGTTCGGGTTGCCGCCGCAGCCCTGGGCGCTGTGGGTGTAGATGACGTTGTTGACCAGGTTCAAGGCGTAGGGCTTACCGTTGGGCGGCATGAACTTGAGCGGCGGCGAGAGCGGCTCACCGTCAGCGGCGTTCAGGATGTGGAGCCGGCCGTCCCAGGAAACCGCGTAGATCTTGTAGGAACCGGGCTGGTCGCCGGGGCCGATGGTGGCGTTGGCGGTCATGCCGCCAGGGCAAAGGACGCTGGGACCGCGGCCGCCCACGGGGTCGGCGTAGGTGCTTTCAAAATGGCGCTTCCACAGCAGATCGCCGTTTCGGGCGTCGAGGGCGTAGAGATTATCGGAAACCCCGGCCTGGATGACCATCTCCTTCGGCCCGTTCTTTGTATTGATGTTGCCGATGACGAGCGGCTCGAGCAGCGAGTGCATCTGCCGCGGCTGGTTGTCGAGCTTTTTCTTCCAGAGCAGCTGCATCCCCTTGACGCTGGCCTTCGTGAGGATGGTCTCGTTTTTCTGCCAGTTGTTGCGTTTGCTGTCGCCTCCATCCGTCAGCCAGTCGGCGGGGCCGGCAAAGGCAGCCGCGGTAAAGAAAACAAGAGCGAGCGAAGAGATTCTCATAGACAAGGCGGTACTCCGAAAATCACACTATATCCCAAACCGATCGTCTTGGTTATATGATTGTGAATCGAGCTTGGAAATGATGAATACAACTTTGGTTCTGCGTAGAGTCGCTCTGGCCGCCGCTGCCCTTCTGCCGGCCCTCCTGCCGCCGGCGGCGGTTGCCCAGCGCGGCAGCGGGGATTGGATGACGAGCGGCTTTGACGCGCAGCGTTCGTACTGGGTCCGGAACGATGAGAAGATTTCGAAGGCTACCATGGCCAAGCCCGGGTTCGGGCTGCTGTGGAAGGTCAAACCGGCCAACGCGGTCCGGCAGCTGAACGCGCTCACCCCCCCGGCCCTGCTCGATTTCTACATCGGCTACCGTGGCTTCCGCACGCTTGGATTTTTCGGCGCCAGCGATGACCGCGTGGTCGCCTACGACCTTCACCTCTCCCGGGTCGAATGGGAGAAGAACTACGCCGGCAAAGCCAAGCGCAGCGCGGGCACCCTCGGCTGCCCCGGCGGCATGACCGCCAATGTCACCCGTCCCACCGTGCTCGCTTACCGTCCGGTGCCGACCGGCTCCGGACCCGGCCGCGGCAACCCGGCCAAGTCGGGAGTGGGGCAGCCCTACGAAGGCGCGGTGACGCTGCGGCGCGATGCTCCGGTGCGTCCGGCGCCGCCGGTTGCGCCGGCCAAGCCGGGGGCCCCGGCGGCGCCCAATCCCTTTTCTCCGCGCATTCAGTGGGTCAATGCCTTGACGGGCGATGGGCTCCTGCACTCTCTCTACGTCTCGAACGGCGAGGAGCCGGCCCCGGCGCTCCAGTTTCTCCCCGCCGGCGCCAACGCCCAGGGCCTCATCGTCGTCGACCGCGTCGCTTACGTGGCGACGCAGAACGCCTGCGGCGGCGTCGACAACGGCGTCTGGGCCCTCGAAATGGATGCCAAGAAAGTGAACAAGTGGAAGGCTGCGGGTAACGTAGCGGGCACGGCCGGCCCGGCCATCGCTCCGGACGGTACCGTCTATGTCACGGCGGGCGCTGAGTTGACGGCGCTGACCGGCAAGACTCTCGAGGTAAAGGGCTCCTACAAGTCCCCGGCGGGCGAGTTCACCTCCTCTCCGGTGGTCTTCGAGTTCCACGGCAAAAATCTGGTAGCCGCCACCAGTGCGCAGGGCCATCTGCAGGTGGTCGATACGGCCGACCTGAGCAAGGCCTACGCGCAGTCGGCGGTGTTTGCTACGCCGGGCTATCAGGCCGGCGCGCTCGCCAGTTGGCAGGACCCCTCCGGTACGCGCTGGATCCTCGCCCCCTCGGGAAAAAACATCACGGCCTTCAAGCTGGCCGGTGAAGGTCGTCTCGAGGTCGCCTGGACCTCGCGCGACCTCGTCTCCCCCACCGCGCCCGTTGTCATCAACGGCGTAGTCTTCGCGCTCTCTTCGGGCGAGTTCCGCGCGAACGACGTCAAGACCACCATCGCCAAGTCGTCCCCGGCCGTCCTCTACGCCCTCGACAGCGCCACCGGCAAAGAGGTGTGGAGCTCCGGAACCACCATGACCTCCTTCGTGCACAGCGGCTCACTCGCCGCCGGCGACAGCCGCGTCTACGTGTCGACCTTCGACGGTACCCAGTACGTGTTCAGCTTCCCGTTCGAGATTTAAGATAAGAGTATGCGATCCCTTCTGATGTGGGCGCTGGCGGCCTCGGCCGCCGCGCAGGTGTTGCCCGAAGGCGCGGGCAAAGCGGAAACGGAACGGCTGTGCAAACAGTGTCACGAGATTGCCCGGGCCATCTCGCCCCGGCTCGACCGCGGCGGCTGGGAAAAGTCCATGACCAAGATGACCGCGTTCGGCATGAAGGCCTCCGACGAGGAGTACGCCCTGGTGCTGGACTATCTGGTGAAGAACTTCCCCGCCGAAGAGGTGCCGCGCATCAACGTGAATACCGCCACGGCCATACAACTCGAAAGCGGCTTGAGCCTGAAACGCTCGCAGGCCGCGGCGGTGCTGGCGTGGCGGAAAGAGCATGGCAGCTTCAAAACCTGGGAAGACCTGCTGAAGGTACCGGGGCTCGAGGCCGCCAAGCTCGACGAGAAGAAAGACCGCGTTACGTTCTGAGGCCCTATGAAGAAACTGCTGCCCGCCGTCGCCCTGCTGTTCGGCGCCGCCTGTACGAAGGCTCCCGAGCCGGCGGCTCCTCCGGTGGCGGAGACCAGGCCCCCGTACCTGGTTTACGTCACCAACGAAGGTTCCGGCGACCTCACCGTGATCGATCCCGCCAAGCCCGAGGAGGTTGCCCGCGTTCCGCTCGGCAAACGGCCGCGCGGGGTGCAGGCGCTGGGCGGACAGATCTATGTCGCCCTCAGCGGCTCGCCTTCGGCCCCTCCCGGCGTTGATGAAAGCACCCTGCCGCCGCCGGATAAATCGGCCGATGGCATCGGCGTCGTGGACCTCGCGCAGCGGAAAGTGATCCGGAAGTTCTTCGGCGGCTCCGATCCCGAGCAGTTCGCCATCAGCAAAGACGGCGCCTCTATCTACGTCGCCAACGAAGACGCCGCCGGGGTGAGCCTGATCCGGATTGCCGATGGGACGGTGCTCAAGACGGTTCCGACGGGCGAAGAGCCGGAAGGCGTGCGGCTGAGTCCGGATGGAAAACTGGTGCTGGTAACCTCTGAGGACGACGGCACTGTGGCGGTCATCGACGCCGCCTCCGGCCAGGTCGTCAAGACGATCAAGGTGGGGCGCCGGCCGCGCGACATCGCGATTCTGCCCGATGGCAAACGCGCTTACGTGACCAACGAAAACGATGGCAATCTGACGATCTTGAATCTCGAAAAGATGGCGGTGGCGGGCAGCGTGACCCTCGAGCCAGGACTGAAACCCATGGGCACGGCGCTCACGCGCGATGGCCGCCGCCTCTACGTCAGCACGGGGCGGGGCAAGAAGGTGCTGGCGATCGACACGAGCACCGATAAGGTCACCGGCGCCGTCGAGGCCGGCCAGCGCCCGTGGGGCATTGCCTTGTCGCCGGATGAGAAGCTGCTGTTTTCGGCCAACGGGCCGTCCAACGATGTGTCGGTAATCGACGTAGCCACCATGCAGGTGGTCCGGAAGATCAAGGCGGGTGAACGGCCGTGGGGCGTGGTAGTCATCGGGCAGTAGCGGGGCGCTGGCTGGCGCTGTTGACGGTAGCGGCGCTGGCGGGCTGCACGAAGGCCGATTTTGTCGGAACGCCGGTCCGCCTCCGCGCGCCGCTCGGGCTACCGGCCCCGCCGCCCGGAGCGCCGGCCGCCGCCGTGGCGCTCGGCAAAAAGCTCTTCTTCAGCCCGTCGCTGTCGGTGGACGGGTCGCTCGCCTGCGCGGGCTGCCATCAGCCCGGCAACGGCTTTGCGGACCCGCGGCCGCACTCGCCCGGGGTGAACGGCGGCCGCGGCAACCGCAACGCGCCCTCGGTCTGGAACGCAGCTTATTGGAGCAGCCAGTTCTGGGACGGCCGCGCGGCGAGCCTGGAGGAGCAGGCCGCGGGACCCATGATGAACCCCGTCGAGATGGGCCATTCGAGCCGGGGGGTGGTGGCCGCCGTCAAGGCCAACCCGGAGTTCCGGCAGATGATGGCCGCGGCTTACGGCGACGAGACCGTAACGCTCGAACGGATCACGAAAGCCATTGCCGCCTACGAGAAGACGCTGCTCCGCGGCAACTCCCCGTTTGACCGCTTTCTGTTCGGGGGCGACAAAACCGCCCTGAGCGAAGAGGCCCAGCGCGGCTTGGGTTTGTTTCGCAATAAAGCCCGCTGCGCCCTCTGCCACACCCTTGCGGCGGACCACGCCCTGCTCACCGACCAGAAGTTTCACAACCTCGGCGTGGGTATGGACCCGGCGGGCAACCTCCCCGATCCGGGCCGCTTCAACGTGACCGGCCGGGAGGCCGACCGCGGCGCCTTCCGGACGCCCAGCCTCCGCAACATCGCCGAAACAGCGCCCTACATGCACGACGGCAGCCTCAAAAGCCTGAAGGAGGTCGTCGACTTCTACGTCGGCGGCGGCAACGCCAATCCCCAGCTCGATCCCCTGCTGCAGCCGCTCACCTCGTTCACGCGGCAGGAGCGGACGGATCTGGTGGCGTTTCTCGAATCCCTGACCGGGGAGGCGGTGGCCGTCCCATGAGGCGCGAACTGTGGGCCGTACTGCTCGTCGGGCTCGTGGGCTGCGCCCGTCCGGCGCCACCCCCGCCGGGCGTTCCCGTCAGCGGCACCATTCTCTACCAGGGCAGCAAACGCGCCTCGAAGGTCCTCACCATGGAGGCCGAGGAGGACTGCCAGAAGCTCCATCCCACTCCGGTTTCCGAGGAACGCATCGTCGTGACCGCCCAAGGAGCCCTCCAGAACGCCTTCGTCTACATCAAGGCGGGCCTCGGCGACCGCCGCTTCCCGGCGCCCACCGAAGCCGTCGTGCTCGAACAGCGCGGCTGCCAATTTGTTCCGCGCGTCCTCGCCCTCCGCGCCGGGCAGACGCTGACGGTGAAGAACGCCGACCCAGTTTCGCACAACATCCATCCCACCCCGCGCGAAAACCGCGACTGGAACCAGCAGCAGCCTCCTGGCGCCCCGGACCTGCAGCGCAAATTCGCCGTGCCCGAGGTGATGATCCCCGTCAAATGCAACGTGCATAACTGGATGCGGTCCTACATCGGCGTCCTCGATCATCCCTATCTCGCCGTCACCGGACCCGAGGGACGGTTCGCCTGGCCGGACCTGCCGCCCGGTCGCTACACCCTGGCGGTCTGGCACGAAGCCCTCGGCGAGTTGACGCGCGAGGTGACCGTCGAGGCCGGCAAGCCGGTCACCATCTCGCTGGCGTACCGCGATTAGAGCCGGAATAGGCGCTTTGAGTTCTCGTGGAGGATCTTCCGCTCGGCGGCTTTGTTGGGCGCCAGGCGCCGGATGGTCGCAATCTGTTTGCCGCCGCTGCAGCGGTCGCCCTGGCCGTCCCGGTCGCTGCAGTCGCTGCCGTAGAGCAGCTTGTTCTGATGGCGGTCGAGGAAGCCGCGGGCGTGGTCCTCATCGCGAAGCAGGGCGTTCAGGCCGCTGCCGGCGCTCATGTCGGCGTACATGTTGGGGTAGTCCCGCAGGTAGCGGTCGGTGATGCCGCCGGGGGTCACCTTCGTGCGCGGGTAGAGGACCTCCTGCTCGAGCGAGGCGTCGATGTTGCCCCACCAGGTCTGGGCGTGGCCGATGAAATTCACGGTGGGGTATTTTTCCAGAATCCGGTAGAAACGGTTGAAGCCGAGGTTGTAGGTGTTGTGTTCAAAGTGCAGCAGCACGGGCACTTTGTAGTCGCGGGCGAGTTCGGCCACCGCGCGCACCTCCGGGCCGTCGCAATCGAGCGGGAACTTCTGTTCGCCGATGCCGATGGCGCCCATCTTTAGATATTTCTCCATCGTCTGCCGGGCGTCCGGCACATCGGGCGCTTCGTTGGCGAAGAACTTGAAGCGCTCCGGATACTGCCGGGCGAGGCGCACGCAGATGTCGTTGCCGCCCGCCCCGGCGGCCAGTCCGTACTTTCGGCCCGCGGGCAGCAGGATGGACAGCGTCACGCCCATCACCTCCTGATGCCGGACGAGTTCTTCGTCGGTGCGGCCGGTGTACGGGGTGTGCTGATGGATATCGATGATCGGTTCGGGAGCGAGCAGAGAGGCCAGCAGTTGGCGGCGCGTCATTCGCTCTATTATGAAGTATTGTCGACGCAACAGGGGATCATAAAGGACAGGCTCGCGTTTCTCGACTGGACTCGCGGTCTGGCCACGCTGGTGATGCTGCAGGGGCACGTCTGGGAGAGCTTCACCGATAAGGCGCTGCGGGATACGGGAGTTTTTGTTCTCTCGCAGTTTCCGGGGGGAGTGGCGCCGGCCGTGTTCCTGTTTCTGGCGGGGGTTACCCTGGCGTTTCTGGTCGACAGCCGCGAGACCAAAGGCGCCACGGCCGGGCAGCGGGCGGGGGCGGCGCTGCGCCGGGCCGGCTACCTGGGCGGCCTGGCGATTCTGTTCCGTCTGCAGCTGTGGTTCTCCTACTACCCCTACGGCTCCTGGGAGGGCCTGTTCCGCGTCGACATCCTGAACTGCATGAGCGTGGCTTGTCTGCTGCTGGCGCCGGTGGCGGCGCTGCGGCGGATGCAGCGGGTGCGGGGAGCGCTGTTGGTGACGGTGCTGATCGCCTTCGGCGCGCCCTTCCTGATCGACTGGAAGAGCCTTCTGCCGAACGATTTCGCGCGCAGCTACCTGGTTCCGGACTACAACGGGTTCCCGCTCTTCCCCTGGGCGGCGTTCGTGGCGGCGGGCATGTCCGGCGGCACGGCGTTCCGCATGGTACCCGAGGCGAGCCGCGCGGCCGTGATGCAGTGGGTGGGCTGGTTCGGGTTTGTGTTGACTTACCTTTGCCAGTACCTTTCGAACCTGCCTTACGGCATCTACCCCCGCAGCCAGTTCTGGCTCGACAGCCCGTGTTTGACGCTCATCAAGTGTGGCCTGATTCTCATGCTCTGCGCCTTCGCCTTCTTCTGGAACGAGTGGGCGCCGCGGCTGCGGGAGGCCGGCGGCAGCGCGGTGCGCTTCTCTATTCCGCGCCAGTTGGGCACGACCTCGCTGCTGATCTACTGGGTGCATGTCGAGGTGGTGTACGGCCGCTGGTTCGACGGGCTGAAGGGCCGGCTGAGCCTGGGTGAGACGGCCGTGGCCGCCGTCGTGGTGGTGGCGCTGATGGTCGCGCTCTCCTACGGCAAACGGGCGCTCGTCTCGAGCGAGTGGTTCGCGGTCAACGTAAAGAGAAGACTTTCGAGAGGATAATCCAGCCGGCGGCCAGGCTGCTGCGCAGGTGGCCGGAGACCTTGTTTTCGCCGGCGCGGCGGGGCCGGTAGGAGACCGGGACTTCGAGCACGCGGAGGCCGCGCTGCAGGGCGCGAATCTGCATTTCGATGGTCCAGCCGTAGTTGCGGTCCCGCAGGTCGAGCGCGGCGAGGCTCGACCGGCGAATGGCGCGGAAGGGGCCGAGGTCGGTGTAAGTGTGGCGGTAGAGGAGGCGAACGAGCGTGCAGGCCAGCCAGTTGCCGAAACGCTGGTGGGGCAGCAGCGCCCCGGGCGCCGGGCGGCCGAGCGGGCGGGAGCCGAGCACGAGGTCGGCTTCGTTGCGGCGGATCGGGTCGAGCAGCCGCGGGGCTTCGGCGGCGTCCTCCGAGCCATCGGCCTGGAGGAAAACGACGATCTCGGCATCGGCGGGCAGCAGGGCGAGCGCGGCCAGGCAAGTGGCGCCGTAGCCGCGCTCCGGCTCCTGGCTAACCAGCGCGCCGTGGGCCCGGGCGATGGCCGCGGTTCCGTCCGTGGAGCCGTTGTCGGCCACGATGACGTACCGGAATAGCCCGGCGGGCAGTTCGGCCAGGGTTTGGCCCAGGCACTCCTGTTCGTTGAGGGCGGGGATGATGAGGGCGGCGTGCATGATTCGGGGGCTACCGTCTACCATGGAAAGAAGCCGATGTCTGAAGAAACCCCTCCGCCTGCCCCCGCCCCGCGGCATGCGCTCTGGAGCGCCGTCGGCTGGCTGCGCGATCTCTTCCTGAGCGTGGTTCTCGCCATCGTTCTGATTCTGTTCCTCTATCAGCCGGTAAAGGTGGAAGGCACGAGCATGATGCCGGCCCTCGAGGATCAGGATCGCATCTTCATCAACAAGTTTGTCTACAAGTTTGGCCTGGGTGAAATCGAGCGGCTCGATACGGTCGTTTTCTGGTTCCCCAACGATCCGTCGAAAAGCTACATCAAGCGCGTTATCGGCCTGCCGGGCGACCGGATCGAGGTTCGCAACGGAACGGTGTTTTTGAACGGGAGGGAGATGGACGAAAGCTACGTCCCGCGCGAGTTCCGCGATGGGCTTACCCTCGGCCCGCTGACCGTCCCCGAAGAGAGCTACTTTGTGATGGGCGATCACCGCAGCTCTTCGAACGATTCGCGAACCTGGGGGCCGGTCCATCGGCGGTACATCTACGGCAAAGCGGTGTTCTCCTACTGGCCGCTCGAACGCATCGGGGTTGTCCGTTAGCGTAGTTTGGCTTTCAGGAAGCGCAGGTAGCGCTCCCAGTCATAAGCCGTGATGTCGTGCTTGCCGGGGCGCAGGTGGTAGGCGGTCTGTTCCGGCGCGCCGATGGCCTCGTAGGCCTTGTCGGCTTCGGTGAGCGCGAGGAGTTCGCCGAGCGGGTCGGCCCACAGGTCTTCGCTGGCGCTGGCGACATAGAGCGGCCGCGGGGCGCTGAGCGCCAGCAGCATGTGCGAATCCACCGGGAGGTCGTTGACGGCCTGCGAGTAGCTTTTGAACCTTCCCGTGAACCAGTGGGGAAAGTTCGCGTTGAGGTCGGCGACGTGTTCGCCGAAGATGCGGCGGGAGAGCGAGGCGCCCCCTTCGCCGGAGTTGTTGGCGATCACCGCGGCAAAGCGCTGGTCCGTCGCCCCGGCCCAGAGCGCCGCCTTGCCGAGCCGCGAGTGGCCGGCCACGGCGATGCGCTTGCCGTCGAGATCTTTCTGCGTCAGCGCGTAATCGAGCATCCGGCTCATCCCCCACGCCCAGGCGGACATCGCGTTGGTGGTCTCGTCCGGCGGCAGCAGGGCGAGAATCGAGTCCGGCCGGCCCTGTTTCACGTCCGGAAAGAAGTCGGTGTAGTGGGCTGTGATGACGGCAAAGCCATGTTTGGCGAACACGTCGAGCGGCCAGCGCGAGTGGCCGGCAAGGACGGTGGAGATCGGCGTGAAGCTCAGGCAAACCACGGCCGGCACGCGCTTTTTGGCGGCCGGAGGGACGACGATCAGCACGTTGACCGCCTTCTTTTTCCCCTCGCCGGAGAAGGTGAAGGTCACCTCCCGCCAGTTGGGCCCCTGGGCTTTGACGGTTGTCTCCACCGGCAGTTTGGCCGTGATGTTGTTGCCGAAGACGTGGGTCTCGTAGAGTTTCAGAATCTCGGCCCGGCGTTCGGGCCACGCCTTGCCGTCGAGCAGCGCCGGCAGCGGATATTGCGGGGCTTTCGATTCGTCGTAGTTCGTATTGGGCCGCTGGGCCAGCAGCGAAACGGCCATCAGGAGAAGAGCAGGCAAGCGCATGACGCTCGCCAGTGTACCGCTATCGGGGGCGCGCGCGCAGCCGGTGGTACTCGGCCAGCACCTTCTCGACGTAGCTCTGCGTTTCGGCGTAGGGAGGCGTGCCCTTGTAGCGATCGACGGCCCCGGCGCCGGCGTTGTAGGCGGCCAGCGCGCGGCGAACCTGGTCCGGTTCGTTCTGGTAGCGCAGCAGCAGATCGCGCAGCAGCCGGGCGCCACCTTCGAGGTTCTGCTCGTGGTCATGCGGATCGACACCCAAATCGCGGGCCGTGGCGGGCATCAACTGCATCACCCCGATCGCCCCCTTCGGCGAGATCGCGTCTTGCCGGAAGGCGGATTCAATTCGCGCGACGCTTTTCAGAAACTCGGGAGGGAGGCCGGCCTTGCGCGCGGCGGCCTCGAGCGGGTCCAGCGCGGGGGCGGGCGCCGGCGCGGGAGGGGGCGCGGGGGCCGGGGGGGGCGGTTCGGCGATCGTCTCCCGCTCCACCACGTGCGCGAGCGGAATCTCCACCGTTCCGGTCGCCGTTTGCAGTCGCAGCGCCGCTCCGACCGCTTCGACCCGCTCCGCCCGCAGGGTGAAGCCGTTGGCCAGCAGCAGCACCTCGGCCGCCAGGGCCGGTACGGCCGGCCAGACCAGCAGAGTCAGCAAAACGAAGTGTCGGGGCACAACGATATTGACGCACAGGACGCCCCCGGCGTGGAGACCAAACCCAAAAAGTGGGAAACTCAAAGGCTGGGTTATGACCACCGTTACGCATCTGGAATGCAGCATCACCGGCGACCGCTACGAAGCGGGCGTGCCGCAGAATCTCTCGGCCGACGGCTGGCCGCTGCTCGTCCGCTACGATCTGGCCAAGGCACGCGAAAACTGGAATCGTGACTGGCTCGCCAACGGGCCGCGCAGCATGTGGCGCTACGCCCCGGTGCTGCCGGTGAGCAAGCCGGCCTCGATTGTCTCGCTCGGCGAAGGCTGGTCTCCGCTGTTAAAGCTCAAGCGCAGCGGCGCCCGGCTGGGCATGAACAATCTCTGGCTGAAGGACGAGGGGATCAACCCCACCGGGTCGTTTAAAGCCCGCGGGCTGTCGTGCGCTATTTCGATGTGCGTCGAGCTGGGCATCCGGAAAGTGGCGATCCCATCGGCGGGCAACGCGGCCAGCGCGCTGGCGGCCTACGCCGCGGCGGCGGGTCTTGAAGCCCACATCTTCATGCCGCGCGATGTGCCGCAATCGAACTTCATCGAGTGCAAGAGCTTCGGCGCGCACGTTACTCTCGTTGACGGCCTGATCAGTGACTGCGCGAAAATCGTGGCGGCGCGCAAGGACGCCGAAGGCTGGTTCGATATCTCGACGCTGAAGGAGCCCTACCGCATCGAAGGCAAGAAGACTATGGGCTATGAGTTGGCCGAGCAGATGCAGTGGCGGCTGCCGGACGTGATCTTCTACCCCACCGGCGGCGGCGTCGGCATCATCGGCATGTGGAAAGCGTTTGCCGAGATGGAGGCGTTGGGCTGGATTGGTCCGGAGCGCCCGAAGATGATCTCGGTGCAGGTGGAAGGCTGCATGCCCGTCGTGCGGGCCTACGAGGCGGGCGCCGAGCGGAGCGAGTTCTTTGACAACGCCCACACGGTCGCGAGCGGTCTCCGCGTGCCGAAGCCGCTCGGCGACTTTCTGATTCTCCGGTCCGTGCGCGAGAGCGGCGGGACGGCCATTGCAGTGAGCGATGAGGAGATGATGCAGGCCGGGGTTCGCCTGGCGACCGAGGACGGCGTCTTCGTGGCGCCGGAGGGCGCGGCCTGCGTTTCGGCGCTTGAGAAGCTGCTGGCAAGCGGCTTCCTCAAGCCGGAGGAGCGGATGGTGATCTATAACACCGGAGCGGGCCTCAAGTATCTGGAAGCCTACTCCGCTCTCTTCCCCCGGGATTAGTTCACCCGGACGAGGATCATCCCCGCCGGCTGCCGGTTGGCGCCGTAACCCAAGACGTGGACGGCGTTCGACCGGGGCGAGAAGTGCTGCAGCGGCGGTGCGGCCGGCTGCGGCGGTTGCCCCGGGGTTCCCGGTGCATTCGGCACCTGGCCCACCCAGTTAACCCCGGGCGGATTGGCGAGAATCTGCAGGTCGCCCGTCACCAGGTCATAGAGCAGCAGTTGAGAGCCCGCCGGGTCGGTCCGAGTACCCCGGGCGAGCAGTTTGCGGGTCACCGGGAACGTGGCCAGGAGTTGGACCGCCGCGAAGCCGGCCGGCGTGGGTAACAGCCGCGCCTGCTGGTTTTCAATGTCGAAGATCACCAGACCCGCGCCACCTGCGACGTTCGAACCCTGAGCACTGGCCTGGCCCACCAGCAGGGTCATCTCCGGAATTGGGGTGAGGTTGTTGAACGTGGCGATCTCCGGGGGCAGGTCGAGCCGGAAGGTGGAGTTGCCGACGCCATCGAGCACGTAGATCGTGTCCGAGCGGTTCTGCCGCCCCGGGTCCGCATTCGTCCCGTAGACGTAGTCGCTCATCTCGTTGGCGCTGTTGCCCGAGACACTGAACTCGCCCTGGCCGGGCAGGTTGATGGCGGTCACGGTGCGGGCGGCGAGGTCGAGGACGGCGAAGGCGTTGGCCGAGCAGGGGTTTTTCACTTCGCTCTCGGGGGTGACGCCGGTGGAAACGGCGATGCGGCGACTCAGGTCGATGTTGAACAGGCGGGTCTGCGCCGTGCAGGAGGCGATAAAGGTTCCCTCCGCCAGGCGGCGGATTATCGGTTCGGCATTGCCGGCGAGGGCGAAGCCGATGAAAGCATCGGCGCTCTTCGCCGCGTTGCGGGCCAGCACCCAATACACGCGAGCCTGGCCGTCGAAGATCGTGGCGCCGCGCAAAATGGCGGCCGCCGCACCGAGACCGCCGCCCGGGCCTCCCGGTCCGCCGGGCAGGATGCCGCCCGGCAGTCCGGGCCCCTGGGTCTGCACCGGAGCGAGCAAGGGCAGCCACGTTTCCGGGAAGGGTCGCGTGGACTGCACGGCGCCGGCGGCGTTAAGCACCCCGAACTTGGCTCGCGTCACCGCCGAGGCGTTATCGACGGCCAGGACGCCAAAGGCGCCCTGGCCCAGGTTTACCGGCTGGGCGACCAACTGCTTGACGTCATCGCCGAGGTCCACCTGAAGATTCCCGAGGTTCAGGCCGCCGCCTCCCCCCGGCTGCCCTCCGCCGCCGGGACCGGCCGGTTCGCTCACCTCGCCGGTCGTGGGGTTGACGAGCACGTTCGAAGGCGGGTTGGTGGCCAGAACAACGTTCAGGTTGCCGCCCGGCGCTCCGCCGATGTTGATGCCGCGGGCCGGCAGCGTGACGGCCAGGGATTCGCTTTGCGCCGGATTGAGAACGGTGAGTTTGTCGCTGACGCCCTGGGCGGCGGGGCCGGTAGCCGGGCCGGCGAAGGCGGCGAGAACGGCCGAATCCGGGTTGGTTTGAAACGGGCTGGCCGCGTTCTGGTTAGCCGCGGCCGGACAGTCGGGAACCTCGCGGACCGCGCCGCGCGCGAAATCAACCACCCAGGACGGCCAGCAGCCTTCGCCATTGCGGGGCGCGCTCAGCGCGAGAAAGCCGGGCCGCAGGTCGCTTGCCGCCAAGCCCCGCGCCGCCCGCGCGGCCTCCGGCAAGGGCAGATACTCCACCGCCGCGGCCGGTTCGACCCCGAGCGTGACCCGATTCCCGGCCGCGTTCCCGGCGTAGATCGCCACCACATCGCTGGCCTTCGCCCCTTCGGGGAGCGTCAGTTCGATCTCAAATTCGCCGACCTTAGCCGCGGAGAGTTTGGCGGAGACCTCGGCGGCGATACCGCCCACGTTAGCGCGTACCGTTTGCCGCGGCGAGGCCGCCTCGTCGGCGCCGGGCAACTCACCGGCGTTGACGCGCGGCTCGGTCAGCCCGAGTCCGGCCGCCGACAGCCGCAGTTTCCCTCCCTCTACGCTGCCGCCCGCGCCAAACCCCTGGCCGTTCGCCGTCCGCAGCGAAGGGAAGGGAGCCACCACGTTCACCCGCGCCGGAGCACTGTTCACCGTACCGCGCCGCACCACAATCTGCGCCGCGCCGAGCGGTGTCTCGAGCGGTACCTGCACGGTCACCGCCCCCGGTGTCGCCTCGAAGATGGGGGCCGGACGGTTGTTGATGCGCACCTCAAGCGGTGGGTCCTCGAGGCTGGTCGGCAGCGGCGTGGTCGTCGCCCGGAAGCCGGCCACCGGACCGAGATTGATGCCGGTGATCAGCAGCAATCCTCCCGGCGAAACATTGCTCGGCGCCGGCTGCAGGGTTACGGCATTCACCGCCCCCCGCTGGTTCAATACCGGCGCCGACGGGGCCTGCCCCCAGCACAGCGCCGCGAAACCGATCGTGAATCCAAACCGTAAGGTCCCCATGAACTGTTCAAACCCCGGGTGCTGAAATAGGTTTCGGTATACTAAAGTTTTGAATGAGTGCTAACAGCGCCAGTGCTACCCTGTCCGCGCCAGCGGCTGATACCGCGGAGCGGTCCGGTTTCGTCGCTCTCGGCCTGCTCGCCTTCGCGCACTTTTTTATCGACCTGTACTCAAGCGCCTTGAGCGGTTTTCAACCGCTGCTGGTGGCCAAGCACAATTTGAGTCTATCGCAGGCCGGACTGCTCGGCGGCGTCCTCGTCTTCTCGTCCTCGCTACTGCAGCCCCTCTACGGCATTCTCTCCGACCGCTTCCCCTCGTGGATGTTCACCGTGCTCGCCCCCGCCGTGGCCGGCGTCTTCATCTCGCTGCTCGGCTGGGCCCCGTCCTACCCCTGGTTGTTCCTCATGGTCCTGCTCGGCGGCGCGGGAGTCGCCTCGTTCCATCCGCAGGCAACGGCCAACGCCACGGCCGGCATCCCCGCCAACCCGGGGCGCTGGATGGCCGTCTTCATCAGTTCGGGTACGCTCGGCATGGCCATCGGCCCGGCCTTCTTCTCGCTTCTCGTCGGCCGCTTTGGCATGGAGGGCAGCTGGCTGGGAGCGATTCCCGGTCTTGGGATTACGCTCATCCTGTGGCGGGCGCTGCGCACCCCGCCCGTCAGCTCCGGTCGCGGGGGCATGTCGCTCGCGCCGATGCGCGCCGTCTGGCGGCCGCTGACCGTGCACTACCTGCTCGTCTTCATCCGCTCAGTCGTGCACATGTGCTTCGCTCACTTTCTGCCGCTCTACCTGAGCCGCGAACGCGGCTTCAGCCTCCAGTCAGCGGCCCTCGGCTTAACGCTGTACATGACCTTCGGCGCCCTGGGCGGCTTTGTGGGTGGCCACTTGGCTGACCGCTTCGGCGGCCGCCGTGTGATTCTCATCTCCATGCTCGGCTGTCTGCCTTTCCTTGCCGTCTTCTTCCTGGCGAGCGGCTGGTTCTCTCTGCTGGGCCTGGCCTTGGGTGGTCTGCTGCTGCTGTTCACCATTCCCGTCAATCTGCTCATGGGCCAGCGTCTCGTCCCGGGCCAGGCCGGCACCGTTTCGGCGCTGCTGATGGGCTTTGCCTGGGGCAGCGCCGGGCTGATCTTCATCCCGCTCACCGGCCTCGCCGCCGATTACTTCGGCCTGCACCGCGCTCTCGCGCTCGTCAGCTTCCTTCCCCTTATCGGCTGGCTGCTGGCCCGAACCCTGCCGGAGACGGAGTAGCCCTTGCCCCGCGCCATCTGCCTTTTGAGCGGCGGTCTCGACTCCGCCACCTGCCTCGCCGTCGCCCGCCGCGATGGTTTTGAAACCTACGCCCTCTCCTTCGACTACGGCCAGCGCCACCGGCAGGAACTCGCCGCCGCCGAACGGGTGGCCGCCCACCTCGGCGCCCACGCTCACCGCGTGGCCCGCATCGACCTTCGCGTCTTCGGCGGCTCGGCCCTCACCGACGATATTGCCGTCCCCAAGCACCGCAGCGCCGCGGAAATGGGCGCCGGCATCCCCGTCACCTACGTCCCGGCCCGCAACACCATCTTTCTCTCCTTCGCCCTCGCCTGGGCCGAGGTCGTCGCCGCCGAAACCATCTTCATCGGCGTGAATGCCGTCGACTACTCCGGCTACCCGGACTGCCGGCCCGCCTTTATCCACGCCTTCGAGCAGATGGCCAACCTGGCCACCAAGGCCGGCGTCGAAGGCCGCACGAAACTCTCGATCCGCACCCCGCTGCTCGAGCTCACCAAAGCCGGTATCATCCACCTCGGCCGCAGCGCCGGCGTCGATTTCGCGCTCACACACAGCTGCTACGACCCCGCGCCCGACGGCCGTCCCTGCGGCCAGTGCGATAGCTGCCTGCTGCGCGCCAAGGGCTTTGCCGAAGCAGGGGTGGCCGACCCGCTGCTGGCGTGAGAGTCCCGCCATGAAAGTCGCCGAGATCTTCTATTCGCTCCAGGGCGAAGGCAGCTTACTGGGCGTGCCTTCCGTGTTTGTCCGGACCAGCGGCTGCAACCTGCGCTGCTCCTGGTGCGACACGCCCTACACCTCCTGGCAGCCCGAAGGCGAAGAGCGATCGGTCGATTCCATCCTCGCTGAAGTGCTCGCCCACCCCGCCCGCCACGCCGTCCTCACCGGCGGCGAGCCCATGCTCCAACCCCAACTCGTGCCCCTGTCGCACGCGCTGCGGGAGGCCGGCTGGCACATCACCATCGAAACCGCCGGTACCATCGATGCCCCGGTCGCCTGCGACCTGATGAGCATCAGCCCCAAACTCGCCAACTCGACCCCCGCCGGCGAGTGGGCCATCCGCCACGAGAACACCCGCATCAATCGGCCCGTCCTCGGCTCGCTCCTGGCCCGCTACCCCTATCAGCTCAAGTTCGTCGTCGCCAGCCCGGCCGACCTTGCTGAAATCCGCGCGCTCACCGCCTCGCTCGGTGCGGCGCCCGGCAACGTCATCCTCATGCCCGAAGGACGCGACCCCGCCCTGCTGCGCGAGCGCAGCCTCTGGCTCGCCCCGCTCTGCCTTGAACACGGCTTCCGGCTCAGCCCCCGCCTTCATGTAGACTTGTGGGGCGACCGGCGCGGCGTATGAAAGACGGATTCTTCCTGTTCGACACCCACACCCACATCGGCCTCGCCCGCCACAGCGGCCGCCGCCAAACCGCTGACCAGTTACTGCGCGAAATGGACCGCTGCGGCGTGGACCGTTCCGTCGTCATTCCCTTTCCCGTCGTCGACGACTATACCGCCGCGCACGAAGAGATTGGCGCCGCCGTCGCCGCTTACCCGGACCGCCTCACCGGCGCCGCCTGCCTCAATCCCTTTCTCCCCGAACAGACCTTTCGCGACGAAGTCCGCCGCTGCCGCGAAGTGCACGGCTTCCGCGCCCTCAAGTTCCAGCCCCAGTACCAGGGCCTCAACACGCTCTCCGAACGCAGCAACTTCTTGTTTGAAACCGCCCTCGCCAGCGGCATGGCCCTCATCGCCCACACCGGATCCGGCATCCCCCACGCCTTGCCGTCGGTCTTCATGTTCGCCGCCCGTCGCTATCCGGACTTGAAGATCGTGCTCGCCCACTGCGGCGGCGGCGGGCTGCTGCTGGCCGATGCCATTGTCGCCGCTTCGTTCTGTCCGAACATCTACCTCGAACTGTCGACGCTGATGCCCAATCACATCTTCGAGGTGCTGCAGCACATCCCGGCCCATCGGCTCATGGCCGGCTCGGATTTGATAGAAAATACCGACGTCGAAATGAGAAAGCTGCTTCGGCTCGACGTTCCGGTCGAACAGAAGCAGCAGATGCTCTCGAAGACAGCCTTGGCCGTTTTCGGCTAAACTGGAATCCCCAGATCAGCGCTGCCGAGCGGCGACATGACGGCCCCGGGCGCGTATCGCGCAATCATCTCGCAGGCCAACTGCGCCCGCCGCACCCGCTCCCTGCACAGCAGCAGAACGGTGTGATCGAGGTGCGTGCCGCTCGGATAGACATCGGGCGAATTGCGCAGGCCGAACTTCAGATAGATCGGTGCGGCCACGCGAATCAACTCGGCCACCTCATAATGCCGGATAAAGCCGCCAATCGTATCCGGCGCCTCGACGTAGAAGTCAATCGGCTTGGTGATGGCCGCGCGGATGCTCGCAATCTGTGGGATCGACAGATCGGAAGGGATGTTGATCGTGTCGGCCCCGTGCTGTTCGAGCAGGCGCGCGCTCGCCGGGTTGGCCGGCGCCATCATCACCGAGGTCTTGATGATCAGATTGGCCGGCAGTTGCCCCTTGGCCCGCAGGTTGGCTATCACGTCCAGCGTGCCGATGTCGCTCACGAGAATGCTGCGCAGCCCGGCTTCGACGCCACGCCGCACGTCTTCAAGACTCTGCGCCAGTTGGTTGGCCCCGCGCGCCGCCAGCGCAAAGGCCTTGCCGGTCGGGGAAACGCTCTGCGCACCCGTGTCCCACCCGGCCCGCGGGCCGAGAAACAGGTTCACCTCGACGTTGGCCCGGCGGCCAATCGCCAGCATCTCGCTCAACTCGGCGTTGGTCAGCAGCATGATGCCGCTGCCCTGCGAAACCCGGTGCACGGGCACGTTGCGCTGGCCCGCTTCGTCGAGCACAGCGGCCAGCGCTTTGGGCCCTTCCGTCGAAGGGATCTCAATCCGGTACTCGCCACCATCGGGAAACCGGAGCGGGGAAGTGGGCGCCACCGCCGGGTCTTCGCCCGGCAGCCCCT
>JAINDL010000203.1 GCA_019931245.1 Bryobacteraceae bacterium CoA2 C42 | reverse complement strand
GCCCGGCACCAAAGGGCGAGGAACTCGCCCCTCCCGCCGGGCCGAAGCGAGTCCGTTGTGCGCTTGTTCCGTAGAAGCGTTTCGCCCTCACCGTCCTGCCCCCCGGCGCATAACGCTGTTCCTCCTCCGCCATCCCCACCCCCGAACGGCCAACCGCAAACGTCTTCCGCCCCACCGCCAGCCAAGCCCCCCTCGCCGCATCCCCCCGCTGCAATCCGCCCCAGCTCAGCGTCCCCCGCCGCTTCCCGCCGCTACCGTCGCCGCTCACCGCCTTCCGCGCTACAACAGACGCAGCAAGATCTCCCCACCGCACAGGCCGCAGCGACGCCGTTGTGCGCGTTTCTTCGAAGCCGTAACCTCCGCATCCCGAACCCCTTCCGCCGTCCCCCAACTCCCCCCCCTCGCCCGGCCCCAGCATTCGCCCGTCCCCGGCCATCCGAAACAATATCTCTCCCAATTGCAACAGGATGCCGCCCGCCGCCCCGCCGTCCGTCCCGCCCCGCCGTTACCATGGTTCTGTCTGGAAGCCGCCGTCCAAAGGGCAAGCGGCGCCCCTGCCCTCCCGTTCGCGTCAAAACCGACGAACGAAGCCAATTTTTGGGGCCATTTTGCCGAAGCCAATTCTTTAAAATCAACAACTTGCTGGTTTTCCCGCCGCTTTTTCGCCAATTTTTGACGAACGAAGCCTCTTTTCGCCCCGAAAATCGGCAGAAATCCTCTATTATCAATCAGATAAGAAGATCACCAACCCGCAACGAACGAAGCCGATCATCGTCAATGCCAGCCTTTCCGTCCGCCACCGTGCCTAGGCCAGCACCTCCCGGATCACCCGGCCCCCAATATCCGTCAGCTTCTTATACCGCCCCGCGTGCAGGTACGTCAGCCGGTCCTGCTCCAAACCCATCAGATGCAGCAGCGTCGCATGCACGTCCCGCACCGGAATCGGGCTCCCCGCCGCCCGCACCGAAAAGTCGTCCGTCGCCCCAAACGTCGCGCCCTTCTTCACGTTCCCGCCCGCCATCCACACCGCCAGCCCATACTGGTTGTGGTCCCGCCCTGGCTTGTCCGTCACCAGGTTGTTGTCAAACGGCGTCCGCCCCATCTCGCTCGCCCACACCACCAGCGTCTCATCCAGCAGCCCACGCGCCTTCAAATCCTGAATCAGCCCGCCCACCGGCTGGTCCACCTCCTTGCAGTGCTTCGGAATCCGCCCCTTCACGTCCCCGTGGTCGTCCCACCGGTCGCCGCCCGCCCCGTGCAGCGTCATCACGAACCGTACGCCCCGCTCCACCATCCGCCGCGCCAACAGGCACTGCCGCCCGAACGGCTCCGAAATCGGGTCGTCCATCCCGTACAGCTTCTTCGTCGCCGCCGTCTCCCCGCTCAAATCCACCAGCTCCGGCGCCTTGGCCTGCATCCGGAACGCCAGCTCATAGGCCGCAATCCGGGCCTCCAGATCGCCAGTATTCGACCGTCCCGCCCGGTGCTGCTCGTTCTGCCACCGCAGCAGGTCCAGCTCGGCCCGCTGCTGCCCCTCGCTCATCCCCGCCGGCCGCTTCAGGTCCACAATCGGCGTGTCGCCGTTCCGGAACAGCGTCCCCTGGTAGGCCGCCGGTAAAAAGCCGTTGCCCCAAACGCCCGCCCCGCCAATCGTCGCGCCCCGCCGGTCGCCCAGCACCACAAACCCCGGCAGATCCCGGTTCTCCGATCCCAGCCCGTACGTCATCCACGCCCCCACGCTCGCCGAACCCGGAAACTGGTTCCCCGTCAGCGTGTGGTACACCGCCGGCCCGTGGTTGTTGTTGTCCACCTTCACCCCGTGGATAAACGCCAGCTCATCGGCCACCCCGCCCAGCGCCGGCATCAACTCCGTAATCCAGCGCCCGCTCTGCCCCCACTGCCGCAGCGGCGCCACCGGCGGGATAATCCGGTTTGGCGCCGCCGAAAACGTCGCAATCTCCCCCTCCGTGTTCCCCGCCTGCGGCATCCGCTGCCCGGCCCGCTTCACCAGCTCCGGCTTGTTCTCGAACAGGTCCATCTGGCTCACGCCGCCCTCGAGAAATAGAAAGATGCAGCTCTTGGCCCGCGCCGGCCAGTGGGCCACCTTCGGCGCCAATGGATTCTCCTGGCCCGCCAGCGCAATCCCGCCCAGGCCCAAGTACGACTGCAATAACCAATCCCGTCTCGTCATAAGCTACTCCACGTACAGAAACTCGTTCGCGTTCAACAACACCCGGCAAATCGCCGCCAAATCACCCGAAAAACCCACATACCGCTCCAGCTCCGCCGCTGAGGGCGCCCGCCCCAGCACAATTCCGAACGCCCGCTTCACCTGCACCGCCCGGTCGCCGCTCTCGGCCGCCACCCGCTTGGCCAGGTGCGCCGCCTCTTCGTGCAGCAGGTTCCCGTTCATCATCGCCAGCGCCTGCAGCGGCGTCGTCGTCGCGCTCCGCCGGTCGCAGCTCTCGCTGAACACCGGCGCGTCAAACGCCGCCATCATCGGCAGCGGCATACTCCGCCGCTGGAAGGTATAAATGCTCCGCCGCCGCCCGTCCTCGTCCCGCTCGTTCGGCTCCCACATCGCCGCCCCGCCGCGCCCGTAGCGCGCAAAGTCCGCCAGGTCCGCCGGCAGCGCCGGAAACACGCTCGGCCCGCCCCGCTCCCCGTTCAGCCGTCCGCTCAGGTACAACACCGAATCCCGCAGCTCCTCGCCCTCCAGGCGCCGCCGCGGAAACCGCGAAATCAGCTTGTTCTCCGAGTCCTTCTCCCACGCCGCGTTCTCCCCGCCCTGCCGGTAGGTCGCCGAAAGCATGATCTTCCGGTGCATTGCCTTGATGCTCCAGCCGCTGTCCATGAATTCATGCGCCAGCCAATCGACCAGCTCCGGATGCGTCGGCCGCTCGCCGTTCACCCCGAAGTCGCTCGGCGTCGCCACAATCCCGGTCCCGAAGTGATACTGCCAGATCCGGTTCACCATCACCCGCGCCGTCAGCGGATTTTCCTTGCTCGCAATCCACTTGGCCAGCGTCAGCCGGTGCCCGCGCGTCGGAAACTGCCGGTAGCGGTCCGTCTCGAGCGTCGCCGCCTCCGCCTTGCCCGTAAACGCCATCGGGAAGCCCGCCTCCACCGCCTCACCCGGCAGCCGGTAGTCGCCCCGCAGCAGCACCCGCACCGGCGCAATCGCCGGCCCGTTCGGCGGTCCCGGCACGTTCTTCACCGTCAGCGCCACCGGCTGCCACCGCCCCAACCGCCGCTGCCAAACCTGTAGGCTCTCGGTCAGCTCGGCGTGCCGCTCGCGCTCGGCTTCGCTAAACACCTTCGATTGCCGGCTCGCCATCTCCGTCCGCAGATCCGCCACCTCCAGCACGTCGAAGCGCGCCGGGTCCAGCTGCAGCCGGGCCGTCAACTTCTGTTCGAGCGCATCGAGCGCCGCCTTCTCCTCGGGGTCGCCCGTTCGGTCAGCGTCCTCCTTTACGAGCGCGTACTCCCGCTGCTCGGCCACCGAAAACTGACTCCTGGCCTTCCTCCGCATCTCCATCCGCAGATCCGCCAGCGTCGCCGGCTTACCCGCCGCCAACTCCCGCCGCCGTGCCACCAGCTTCGGCAAAAACTCCTTCTCGTAAGCGTCCAGCGCCGTCTTCTCCGGCCCGTCTTTCAGGCGCGCCTCAATCTCCTTGATCTTCGCCTTGGCCTTCTCCGCGAAATCCTCATCGGCGTACGGCACCGTCACGTTCTCCACCTGCACGGTGTTGAAGAACGCCTGCAGCCGGTAGTAATCCTTCTGCGGAATCGGGTCGTACTTATGGTCGTGGCACCGCGCGCAGCCCACCGTCAAACCCAAAAACACGGAACTCGTCGCCGCCGTTACCTCCGCCAGATAGTTCGCCCGCACCTCATCGGCCACCAGGTTCGAACGGTCCCACGGCGCCAGCCGCAAAAAGCCCAGCGGCACGTGCCCCTGAATGTTCGGCGCGTAGTTGTTGCGGGACTTCGAATGCTCGTCGCCGCCCCCCAACTGCGCCAGGATGAACTTGTCGTAAGGCAGATCCCGGTTGAACGCCTCAATCACCCAATCCCGGTACCGCCACGCATTGCCAATCGCCCCGTCCCCTTCGAGGCCGCTCGTCTCTCCGTAGCGCGCCAGGTCGAGCCAGTGCCGTCCCCACCGCTCGCCGTAGCGCGGATCGGCCAGTAGCGTATCCACCAGCTTCGGAAAATCGCCGTCGCGTAAAAACGCGGCCATCTCCTCCGCCGTCGGCGGCAAACCAATCAAGTCAAAATAGGCCCGCCGCGCCAGCGTCCGCCGGTCCGCCTCCGGCGCCAGACCCAATCCCTTGGCGCGCAGTTTCGCCACAATAAAATCGTCCACCGAACGGCCCGCCGGCCGCACCGGCTTCTCGTAAGGCCAGCGCCACTCCTGCTTCGCCGCCGTCTCTTCGGCCGGCAGACTCTTCACCCACGCCTCGAGCCGCGCCACATCCTCCGCCGCCAACACCTTCCCCATCGGCATCTGCGGGCTCAAGCCGCCCTTCACCATCTGAATCAGCGGACTCGACTCCGGATGGCCTCCAATCACCGCCTTCCCATGCTTCTTCCCGCCGAGCACCACCGCCGCGCGACTTTCCACCGAAAAACCACTCGCCAGCGACTTGCCGCTATGACACTGCGCACAGTTTGCCGCCAGAATCGGCGCAATCTCCCGGTCAAAATCCGGAACCGCCGCCGCCAATAAAAAAACCCAAGGCCACATGGTGACATTGAGTCTATCGAAAAGCAGAATTTTTGGCGACCCCAGAGGGATTCGAACCCTCGTTGACGCCGTGAAAGGGCGGTGTCCTAGGCCGGGCTAGACGATGGGGTCGCGAACAACGAACAAACACTAGGATACCGGGCGAGCCGACCCAACGTCAACTCGCCCAGCCATTTACGGACACTAGAGCGTCTTCAGATACGCCAGCAGATTATCAAAATCCGCCTTCTCGAGCTGCTCCTCGTACGGGGGCATGCCGTTTCCGCCCTTCTTGATCTTGTCGATCACCTTCGCCTCGGTCATGCCCTCTTTCTTATACAAACCCTTCAGCGCCGGAGCATTGCCGCGCTTCTCGTCCGTGTCGGTGTTGTGGCAACCCATACAGGCCGAGTTCTCGAATACTTCTTGGCCCTTCTTGGCATCAAACGCCATCGCCGATCCCGCCAAAAGCACCGCCGGAGCGGTCAGGGCAAAAAAACGCTTCAGTGAATTCATGAATTCCCAAACTCCTTAAAGTATCTAAATCGATATTCTACAATCTGCTCATGCGTCCCGTCATCCTGCTCTTCGCCAAAGCGCCAGAACCAGGCCGCGTCAAAACCAGGCTCGCCGCCGCCATCGGAACCCCGGCCGCGGTCGTACTGCACAAACTCTTCGTCAATACGATGCTCGATCGGCTCCCCAGGTTTGGAGAAGTCGAACTGCATCTCGATACGCCCACAGACGATTTCTCCCGCGAAAACGTTTCCCCAGCCCTCCAATCCCCCGGCAACCTCGGCGATCGCATGCTCTACGCCCTCGCGCCGCGCGTTCCCGCCCTGCTGCTCGGCTCGGACTCCCCCACCGTGCCCGATGCCCACATCGCCGCCATGCTCGACGCCTCCGCCGACATTACCCTCGCCCCGGCCGACGATGGCGGCTATTGGGCCATCGCCGCCCGCCGCACCCATCCCGCCATGTTCGCCGGCGTCCGCTGGTCCACCGAACACACCCTCGCCGACACGGTCGCCGCCTGCCAAGCCGCCGGCCTCACCGTTGCCCTCGGCCCCGCCTGGTTTGACGTCGACGAAGCCCGGGACCTCGTCCGCATCGCCGAATTCCTGGCGCAAAAGGGCCGCACCGAACATCTCCTTCTCCATGGCACTTAAAGTTGGCAGCAAAGCACCCGACCTCAAACTAACCGACGAAGCAGGCAACCCCTTCAAACTCTCCGCCCTCAAAGGCAAGACCGTTGTCCTCTACTTCTACCCGAAAGCCGACACCCCCGGCTGCACCACCGAAAGCTGCGAATTCCGCGACCACTCCGCCGCCTTCGCCGGCAAGGACGCCGTCATCATCGGCATCTCGCCCGACGCCGAAAAAGCGCAATCCAAATTCAAAACCAAGTTCGATCTGCCCTTCACGCTTCTCGCCGATTTCGAACACGCCGGCGCCGAAGCCTACGGCGTCTGGAAGGAAAAATCGATGTACGGCAAAACCTACATGGGCGTCGAGCGCACCACCTTCGTCATCGGGCCGGACGGAAAAATCAAACAGATTTTTGAAAAGGTCAAGCCTGGCGGACACGCCGCCGAGGTGCTGGCCGCCCTCTAACTCTTCAGCTCCGCAATGGTGGCGCCGGACCCGCCTTCGGCCGGCGTCGCCGGATAAAAATTATTCACGTGCGGATTTTTTTTGAGCAGGTCCGCCACCGCCCGCTTCAGGATCCCCATGCCGTGCCCGTGCACGATCCGCACCCGGTCGACGCTCGCGAGCGCCGCCCGGTCCAAAAACGCGTCCACCTCGTCCATCGCCTCGTCCGCCCGCTTGCCGATCAGGTTCAGCTCCCGCGTCACGGTCTCGTAGGCGGGCCCCTGCTGGAAGGTCACCCCACTCGGCAGCTTCGGGTCCGCGCCTCCCGCCGGCAGCACCTCCAGGACATCGCCGGCGGGAATCCGCATCTTCATGAAGCCGATGACTACCTCGATCTCGCCCTGCGGCAGCACGCGCTTGACGCGCGCAATCTCCCGCACGCCCTTCAGCTTCACGCGGCCACCCTCCACAATCGGCGGCAGCGCGGAGGCGCCTCCGGCCGGGCCCCGCAGCGCCCCCACCTCGTCCTTCAGTTCGCTCCGCGTACGCGCCACCTTGCGCAGGGCGTTCTCGGCGGCCTTTTTGCTCGCAAGACCCGCCATGGCGCCCTCAATCGCCTCCCGCGCCTGCGCTTCAAACTGCGCAATCGCCGCCTCGCTCCGCCGCTCCACCTCGCGTAGCTTCCGCTCCTGCTCCTTCTCGGCCGCCTCCCGCAGCCGGGTCGTTTCGCTCGCAAACTCGGCCCGCCGCTGTTCGAGCTCACCCTTCTCCCGGTTCACCTCTTCGAGGCGCCGGTGCAACTCCGCGATGAAGGCCGCAATGTCCCTCTCCGTCGCAGTCATGGCCTGCCGGGCGCGTTCAATCAGCGCAGGCGGCATGCCGAGTTGCGAGGCGATGGCGAGGCCGGCGCTGCGTCCGGGCGCGCCGCTTTGCAGCAGGTAGGTCGGCTTCAGCGTCGCGTCGTCAAAACCCATCGACGCCTGAATAACGCCCGCCGTATTGGCGCCCCAAATTTTCAGTGCCGTCAGGTGCGTCGAAGCCATGGTCAGCGCTCCGTACTCGCGGAACTTCTCGAGAATCGCAATGCCCAGGGCGCCGCCCTCCTCGGGGTCGGTGGCGCGACCGAGTTCGTCGAGCAGCACGAGCGAATCCGGCGTTGCCTGCTCGAGCATCTCGGAGACATGGCGGATGTGCGAGCTGAACGAACTGAGCGATTCCGCTATCGACTGGTTGTCGCCAATGTCGGCGAGAATCTGTTGGAACACCGGAAACTCGGCCTCGCGCGCCGGCACGGGCATCGCCGACTGCGCCATCAGAGCGAGCAACCCGGCTGTCTTCATCGTCACCGTTTTGCCGCCCGTGTTCGGGCCGGTGATCAAGAGAGTGCGGTGGATCGGGTCCAGGCCAAACGACACCGGAACCGGCCGCCGGCGCTCCCGGCGCAGCACATCCGCCAGAATCGGATGCCGCGCCTCTACCAAGCGCAGCGCCTCGCCAAACCGCGGAATCACCCCGCCCAGCTGGGCCTTGGCGAAGGTGAGTTCCAGGTTCGCCATGGTGGCGATCGAATCCCGGATCGAGCCGGCATGGGTGCGCAGCGCCGCGGTCAGTTCGCCGAGAATGCGATGCACCTCGCGCATCTCCTCCTCAGTCATCCGGACCAACTCGTTGTTGAGCTGAATCGTCTCCATCGGCTCGACGAACAGCGTCGCGCCGGTGCCGGAGGCCGCGTGAATCACCCCGTCCACCTTCTTGTGCTGTCCGGCCACCAGCGGCACGACGAAACGATCATTGCGAATCGTCACGTACTCGTCCTGCAGCACCCCTTCGTCCCGATGCTGCCGCAGAAACTTCTCGAGCGACGACTGAATCTGCTCCTTTTGCCGGCTCATCCCCCGCCGCAGCCGCTGGAGCGCCACGCTGGCATCGTCGGCCAGTGAGCCGTCCGGCAATACCTTGCCCGAGATCTCGCGCAGTACGCTGCGAAAATCGCCAAGCTTCTGCGCGCGCCGCGCCAGCAGCGGGTAGCGATCAACCACCAGGAAGATGGCGGCGCGCATGTCTCCGCTCCGCTCGAGCCACTGCATCAAATCGTAGAGTTCGCGGCCGTCGAGCCCAGCGCCCTCAATGCGAAGCCGCGCGGCCGCCTCCTCCACGTCGGGAAGGCCGGTAAAGCGCACGACGGAACCCTTTGCGGCGTTGCCCGGGGAGTTGGCCTCCCCGAGCCACCGCATCGCTTCGGCCACTTCGGCCAGCGCCGCTTCGAGCCCCGCGCGATCCAAGGAGGGAGCGAGGTCGTCCAGCAGACGCCGCGCGGCGGCAGAGGAGATGTGGCGGCCGACAATCTCCTTAAGCGAAGCATACTCTAACAGTTCGAGACTACCGGGACCCATGAAGCTCTTCAACTTCTTCTAGGGTACCGTCCGGAGTGCCCCGCGCGGGATTCACCCCGCGCGGGGCGCCCAATCTTAGCCCCCGATTTTGGCTGCGGTCTTGGCGATCTGCTCGGCCCGGAGCGCGAGGTTCTTGGCCGAGGCCCGCAGCGCGTCGCGGTCCTTAGCCGTCGCGTTCTTCGCCAGATTCAGCTTGGTTTCGGTCAGCACCTTCATGATGCGAGCCGCTTCCTCTACCCTCGCCACTTCGGCGCTCTTGTTCTCCATCGACGATACCGTCTGATGAATCTCCACGGCATGATTGTGCAACAGGCTGGCCTTCTCGGCCACCTTTGCGGCATCGATGTTCTTGGTCTTCAGCATGGCCTCAATCTCCGTGGCATGCTGCTTAGCGGCCCGCGCCTTCTCGGCCACGGTGCTCATACTGCCCTGCGCGCCCACTGCCAGAGCGAGGGTCAGAGAGAGGGTCAACATAACTCGGTTCAATTTCATTGAATTTCTCCTTTGTGCTCTCGGCACGCTTGCCCTAGCTGCAAACACCATGCCAAACTTAGTGGCGTTCGAAATGCACCTCTTTTGGCATGCGCAGCCGCGAATTGTTCCTTCCTTGTCCGCTTCGCCAAGCCGTCACCACCATCCATGCCGCCCTGTCGGATGCCAAACTGGAGATCGCCTCCGAGTGGGATATCGCCTACGATGTCCGCTCCGCCGTGGGCGCCATTGTCCCCCCCAATCGTGCCATCTTAGTCTTTGAGCCTGTGCAACTTACCGAACAAGTCCGGCGCTCCCCGCAAGATGCTTTTCTCGCTTCCGTACCGCTTCAACTGATCGAGGTTGACGGCCAGACCTTCCTTCGTCTGCACCGGCCCAGCCTCGCCGCCCGCCTCGTTCGCGCCCTCAAATCGAAGGGATGGAAGCTGCCCCAATTCCGGCATCCTGCCCGAAAAGCGTCAGGCCCCAAACCATCAGCAAATGCCTCTTGAACGCAAAGCCCGGCGCCTCCAGGCGATCGCCGTCAGTCTCGTCCTGGCCTCCATCGTCGTCGCGTTTAACCTCACCCCCGGTAGCCTTCCTTTTGTCGGAAAGATTCTTCGCTACCTCCTCTTCCTCCCCATCGTCATGGCGGCGCTCTGGTTTGGCTGGCGCGGCAGTCTGGTCGCCGCCCTGGCCGCCACGGCTCTCTATCTCCCGGCTGACCACAGCGAAGAGGCCATGGTCGAAGCCGTCGACCTCTTCCTTATCGGATGCATCATGGGCATCCTCGCCGACCGTGAACGCCGCAAACGCATCCTGCTCCAGCAGACTACCCGCGAACTGAGCCTCGCCTACCAGCAGCTCCAGGACAGCATGGAAAGCCTCCGCCGCGCCGCGCGCCTGTCCGCCACCGGGCAGCTCGCCGCCAGCCTGGCCCACGAAATCCGTACCCCCCTCGCCTCCATCGAAGGCGCCGCGGAGATGCTCGATACCGATCTCGCACCCGCACTCCGTTCGGAGATGACCAGCATCCTGCGCAAAGAGTCCCGCCGCCTCAGCCGCCTCCTCGCCGGCCTCCTCAATTACGCCAAGCCCCAGCCGCCCGAGTTCCGCCACTCCGATGTCCGCGAACTCCTCGGCAGCGTCATCGCCCTCGCCACCCCCAGCGCTCGGCAAAATCAAGTCGATCTCCGCTTCGGCCCGCCCGCCTCGCGGGTCCCCCTCTACTGCGATGGCGAACAGCTCACCCAGGTCTTCCTCAACCTCACCATGAATGCCATCCAGGCCATGCCCACCGGCGGCTCTGTCGATTTCTCCCTCGAAGCCACGCCCACCGTGGTCCGTATCCGCGTCGCCGACACCGGCCCCGGTATCCCCCCCGATAAACGCGACCGCATCTTTGATCCGTTCGTCACCACCAAGCCCGACGGCACCGGCCTCGGCCTGGCCGTCACCGCCCAGATCGTCGCCGCCCACCACGGCCGCATCACGGCAGAAGGCCGCGAACCCCACGGGAGCGAATTCATCGTCGAACTCCCCACCAGCCAGGAGAAGCAATCATGATCCCGTCTATCCTTCTCGTCGAAGACGACGTCTCGCTCCGCCGCATTATGCAGCTTCGCCTCGAGGCTGCCTCCTATCGCGTCACCTGCGCCGTCTGCGCCGAAGAAGCCATCGCCGCCCTGGAACGCCAGCCCTTCCACCTTGTCGTCTCCGACCTCATGATGCCCGGTCTTTCCGGGCTGGATCTCCTCAAGCGCATCAAAGCCGACGCTCCCGGCACCCCCGTCATTCTCCTCACCGCTTACGGCTCCGTTGAATCCGCCGTCGACGCCATGAAGTCCGGCGCCTTTGACTACCTCACCAAGCCGGTCGAATCCACCGACCTGCTCATGACCGTCGCCCGCGCCCTCGAAACCCAGCGCCTTCGCGAAGAGGTCCAAACCCTCCGCTCCTCCGTCTCCGCCAAGTACGGCTTTGAAAACATCATCGGCCGCTCCCCGAATCTGCTCTACGTCCTCGACGTCGCCGGCCGCGCCGCCCAAACCGACTCCACCGTCCTCATCAACGGCGAAACCGGCACCGGCAAAGAGCTCCTCGCCAAGGCCATCCACTTCAACTCTCCCCGCCGCGACCATCCCTTTGTCGCCATCAACTGCGGCGCCATCCCCCGGGAACTCCTCGAAAGCGAACTGTTCGGCCACATCAAAGGCTCTTTCACCGGCGCCATCGCCCACAAAAAAGGCCGTATCGAAATGGCCCACGGCGGTACTCTCTTCCTCGACGAAATCGGCGAAATGCCGCCCGAACTCCAGGTCAAGCTCCTCCGCGTCATCCAGGAACGCGAGATCGAAAAGCTCGGCGCCACCGAACCCACACGCGTCGACGTTCGCCTGGTCGCCGCCACCCATCGCAACCTGGCGGCCATGATCGAAGACGGCACGTTCCGGGAAGACCTCTACTACCGCCTCGCCGTCATCCCCCTCGAACTCCCCCCCCTCCGCGAGCGCCCCTCCGACATCCCCGACCTCGTCAACTTCTTTTTCGACCGCGCCAAACAACGCGTCAACCGGCCCCAGCTCGTCTTCCCCCCGCTGCTGCTGCCCTACTTCCAGGGTTACCGCTGGCCCGGCAACATCCGCGAACTCGAAAACATCCTCGAACGCGTCGCCGTCCTCGCCCGCTCAAATGAAGTCGCCCTCGACGATCTCCCGCCCAAACTCGCCGCCGTCGGCGCCGCCCCCAGCGCCCTCCAACTCGACCTCCCCACCACGGGCATCTCCCTCGAGAACGTCGAAAAAGAGCTCATCCTTAAAGCGCTCGAAAAGTGCGACTGGAACCAGACCCACGCCGCCAAGTACCTCGACATCAGCCGCAAAACCCTCATCTATCGCATGGAGAAGCACGGTCTGGCCCGTACAATAGAGTCGTGAGCAGTCCCGTTATCGTCATTGGCGCCGGCCTTGCCGGCTCGGAAGCCGCCTGGCAGGTCGCCGAGGCCGGCCGCGAGGTCGTGCTCTACGAGATGCGGCCCCATAAGTCCACCACGGCCCACCAGACCGGCCTGCCCGCTGAACTCGTCTGCTCTAACTCCCTCAAGTCAGAAGCCGAAAACTCCGCCCCCCGCCAGCTCAAGCAGGAACTCCGCCGTCTCGGCAGCATGCTGCTCGCCGCCGCCGACGCCGCCCGCGTCCCCGGCGGCCAGGCCCTCACCGTCGACCGCGAAGTCTTCTCCAAGTTCATCGTCGATCGCCTCACCACTCACCCGCGCATCACCATCCGCCGCGAAGAGATCACCCGCGTCCCCGGCGATGGAACCGTCATCATCGCCTCCGGCCCCCTCACCTCCGACCCCCTCGCCCAGGACATCGCCCGGCTCACCGGCGCCGACCGCCTCTACTTCTACGACGCCATCTCCCCCATCGTCGACGCCGAATCCATCGACTACTCCATCGCCTTCCGCGCCTCCCGCTACGGCAAGTCCATGGACGATTCGGCCGACTACGTCAACTGCCCCCTCAATAAAGCCGAGTACGAAGCTTTCATCGCCGCCCTGCTCGCCGCCCAGAGCTACGAACCGCACATCCCCGAAGACAACACGCCCTACTTTGAAAGCTGCCTCCCCATCGACCAGATCGTCCGCCGCGGCCCCCACACCCTCCGCTTCGGCCCCATGAAGCCCACGGGCCTTGACGATCCGCGCACCGGCCGCTGGCCCTACGCCGCCGTTCAACTCCGCCAGGAAAACCTCCGCGCCGACAGCTATAACCTCGTCGGCTTCCAGACCTCCCTCAAGTTTGGCGAACAGGCCCGCATCTTCCGCATGATCCCCGGCCTGCAAAACGCCGTCTTCCTCCGCTACGGCCAGATCCATCGCAACACCTACATCAACGCCCCCGCCCTGCTCAACCACTTCCTCCAGCTACGCGCCGAACCCCGCATCTACTTCGCCGGCCAGATCTCCGGCGTCGAAGGCTACGTCGAATCCATCGCCACCGGCCTGCTCGCCGGGCAGTTCGCCGTCAACCCCGCCCCGCGCCCCCTGCCCCGCGAAACCGCCCTCGGCTCCCTGCTCCACTACATCACCGGCGCCGACCCCCGCCACTATCAGCCCGCCAACATCACCTTCGATCTCCTGCCCGCCCTCGACGAACCCACCCGCAAAGCCCACCGCAAAGACAAAAAAGCCCGCCACGCCGAAGTCTGCCGTCGTGCGGCGGCCGCCCTCGACGAATACCTGGCGCCGGTCCCCGCATGATCACCCTCGAACAGGCCGCTGCCGAATACCTCGTCTCTCTCTCCCGTGCCAACGCCTCGCCCAAAACCATCGAAACCTACCGCATCGCCCTCGCCGGACTCACCGCCCACCTCGGCCCCGCCACCGACCTCGAATCCATCGATCTGCCCCACCTCCGCGGCTGGCTCGCCGAACTCTACCGCCACCAGCAACACCCCGCCACCCTCCGCAAAAAGATCGCCGCCGTCCGCAGCCTGCTGCAGTACGCCCTCCAAATGCGCTGGCGCACCAACAACCCCGCTAAGCTCCTGTTCTCCCCCAAACTCCCCCAAACCCTCCCCGCCGTTCCCACCGAAGAGCAGATGGTCGCCGTCATGGAAGAGGACCAACCCGAACGCGACCACGCCATCCTCGAACTCCTCTACGGCTGCGGCCTCCGCGTCAGCGAGTGCGTCGGCCTCAACCTCGAAGACCTCGACCGCGCCGAACGCTGGCTCCGCGTCCGCGGCAAGGGCCGCAAGGAACGCCTCGTGCCCTACGCCTCGAAAGCCGCCGAAGCGCTCGACCATTACCTTTCCGTCCGCGCGGCGAAAGAGACGGCTCTGTTCGTCAACCGCCGCGGCACCCGTCTCACCGCCCGCAGCGTCCAACTGCTCGTCAAAAAATACGGCCTCCTCGCCCACGGCGACTCCAGCCTCCACCCCCACACCCTCCGCCACGCCTACGCCACCCATCTGCTCAGCGATGGCGCCGACCTCCGCTCCATCCAGGAACTCCTCGGCCACGCCCAACTCTCCACCACCCAGCGCTACACCCGCGTCTCGCTCCACGACCTCATGGCCGTCTACGATCAGGCCCACCCCCTGGCCCGGACCCATCCGGCCGAACCCCGCCGCCCTGCCAGTTCCCCCCGGTTACCGGATCCTCCACCCGCGCCTCCGGCAGTTCCATCGCAAAGTGCTCCGTCACCTGCCGCCGCGCCGCATAGTGGGCCGCGCCCGCTGTCCGCTCCCCCCGTACCACCGCCCGGCGCCGCGCCTGCAAGTGGTAGGCGAAGCCCTCGCAAGCCGCCATCGTCTCCGGCCCCACCCAAACCGTAACCGGCCCGCCGAAGCGCGGCCCCTCCACCCGCGGCAGCGTCCAATACTCCTCCGTAAACCCGCGGTACCGCAGCGTCGCCCAGTGCACCTGCAACGGAAACAGATAACTCGCCCACAACAGCGCCGTTCCCGCCACCCCGCCCCGGCACTCCCGCAGGTCCACCACCAACTCCCGCGCCCCCGCGGCCTGCCGGAAAACTCCGCTCACCGCCGCGCCGCTGGCCTCCTCCCAGCCAAAGCGCCGGACCGCCACCGTTGCCCGCCCCTCCTCCACGATCACCGGCCCGATGCCGTACCCGTCCGCTGCATCCTCGGCCAGCTCCCTCGCCGTCGGCGGCGGCGCCGTGGCGTTGTCCACCGGCGAAAGCGCCGCAGCCGTCCAGCTGTACCGGAAGCCAAACGGCCGGTCCCCGCTCTGCGCCCGCAGCTCTTCTCCCAACCGCGCCGCCAACCACGGCCCCACCGTTACCCACTCCGGTCGCCGCCGCCGCAGCCACGCCCCTAAACCCGGCGCCCGCCCCCGGTCCACGTACCGCGCTTCCAGGTCCGCCGCCGCCGCCTCCTGCACCCGCCGCACCGCCGGCGCCACCAGCAGAAAGTCGCGGTCCACCAGCAGCCACATCGCCAGCAATCCCAGCAGTGAGTAACGCAGCACCAACGGAACCTACCGCCAACCGTTACTCAAAAATGCGGTTCAGCACACCCGCCATGCGCACCCCCGCCTGCAGCAGCCGCTGCTTCACCAGAGGCATGTTGCGGTACACGTACGGGTAGCTCAGCGGCAGATCCCGGGGAAAATCGTAAACCTGCGGCAGCGCCCGCCGCGACTCCTCCATCCAGTCGGTGTAGGAAGCCGCCTGCCACTCCTTCACCTGCGCCGCGGAAGCCCGGTCGAGAAAACGCGCCCACTCCGTAAACGACAACTGCTCCTGGTCAATCAGCGAACTGTCCCACACGGTATGCAGGTTGGTCGACGCGCTGCCCCGAAACCACCGCACCGAGACGCGATTGCCGCCCAGGTCATCCGCCTTGCCCGCGTGCAGCGGCTGATGGAGATCACCCGCGAAGTGCAGGAAAAACTTCAACGCCTCGACTCGCTGCTGCTTCGGCGCCCGCCTGTTCCGCAGCGTCGCCTCCGTCTGCCGCAGCGCCGTAATCACGTCGCCCGCCGGACTCTTCTTTGCGTCCTCGTAAGACACGCCATCGGGAATGTTCACGTAGTGCAGCGGGTCCGACTTCTTCCACGCCGGATCGGACCGGATCTCGTCCGCCCAGTTGGCCGCCTCGGCCAGCGACTCGCCGCCCAGCAGCTCCTGAATCGCCTTTCTCGCTTTCGCCGACAGATGATTCTCCGCAATCTGCCCCGTTACCCGGTGGCCTGTCTTCCCCCACCCAAACAGAGAACCCGTCACAACCGCTAACAGCAGAAGAAAACGCATAGGCCCAGTATGCCAGCACCCGCCCTGCAAACGATAAACTGGCTGCCATGCGTCTCGTTTGGGGTATTCGCCTAGCCTTCTTCTGTCTGCTCGCCGCCGCCATCGCCCTCACCCAGGTCCGCCCTCCCTGGGAGGCCGGCAAGCCCCGCTGGTACAAGGGCAACCTCCACACCCACACCCTCACCAGCGACGGTGACTCCACGCCCATCGAAGTCGCCACCTGGTACCGCGAACACGGCAACCAGTTCCTCGCCCTCACCGATCACAATCACCTCACCGACGTCGCTGCCCTCAACGCCACCCTGGGCGCCAAAGAAAAATTCCTGCTCCTCCCCGCCGAAGAGCTCACCGACAAGTACCTCACTAAACCCATCCACATCAACGCTCTCAACCTTACCCGCGAACTTCAGGCCCAGCACGGCGCCTCCGTCGCCGACACCATCCGGCGCAACATCGCCCACATTCGCGGCGCCCAGGCCCTTCCCTCCGTCAACCACCCCAACTTCCATTGGGCCATCACCGCCCGCGACATGCTCGGCATCAACGGTCTCACCCACTTCGAGGTCTACAACGGCCACCCCACCGTCAATAATTACGGCGGCGGCGGCGCCCCCTCGCTCGACCGGATGTGGGACGAACTCCTCACCGGCGGCCAGCGCCTCTACGGCATCAGCGTCGACGATGCCCACATCTTCAAGCGCACCGGCCAGGAATACTCCAACCCCGGCCGCGGCTGGGTCGTCGTCCGCTCGGCCGAACTCTCTGCCGCCGCCATCACCGACGCCCTCGCCCGCGGCGACTTCTACGCCAGTTCCGGCCTGAACCTCCTCGACGTCCAGATCACCCCCGCCGCCTACCGCACCGAAATCGACGCCCGCGACACCGAAAAATTCACCACCACCGTCCTCGGCGAAGGCGGCAAAGTGCTCGCCACGACCTTCGACGCCATCCCCGAATACAAGTTCACCGGCGCTGAAAAGTACGTCCGCGCCCGCATCGACTCCTCGTTCGGACACTCCCCCTGGACCCAGCCCGTCTTCCGCCGCTAGCGTCCGGGATACAGTGGAATCATGGTGCGTCCTGAAAGTCGCATAGTTCTCACAGGTGCAAGTGCTGTCCGGGTAAGCGCCGAAGCGCCCGGTAGCAGACTCCAGCCGGGAGGAGAGATCCGACCGAGCCAAGCGGAGTGTCAAAAGCCCTTGCAAGAGAG
>JAINDL010000219.1 GCA_019931245.1 Bryobacteraceae bacterium CoA2 C42 | reverse complement strand
GTAGCCGTCGGTGGTGAAGGGGAGGACGGGATTGAGGGTTTGGTCGGTGGCGGCGATTTGATCATTGGCGCCGGTGACGAGGAAGTTGATGAGGGCGCGGGATTCGGCGCGGGAGAGGCGGGCGAAGCCGGGCATGCGGCCGGCGCCGTCGCGGATGATGGTGCGGAGGTCGTCGGTGGAGAGTTTGCGGCCGATGTCGAGGAGGCTGGGGAATTCCGGGGGGGTACCGCGGAGGTCGGGGCGGTGGCAGCCGGCGCAATTTTGGTCATAGACCTGTTTGCCGCTGGCGGAGCCGGAGGGGCGGGGGACGATGCGGAGGACCCAGGCCATTTCGTTGGCGTTGACGTAGAAGAGGCCGGTTTCGGGGTCGAAGGCCTGGCCGCCCCATTCGGCGCCGCCGTCGAAGCCGGGGAAGACGATGGTGCCTTCGGGGGAGGGGGGAGTGAACTGGCCGGCGCTTTTGAGTTTGGCGAAACGTTCGGCGAGGTCGGCATAGACGCCGGGGGTGCGGTGGGAGAGGATGGCCTCGGTGAGGTGCTGGCGGGCGAAGGGAGGGGGAGCGGCGGGGAGGATTTGTTTGGGGGCGAGTTTTTCGCCGGGGATGGTGGAGGGGGGAGCGTCGACTTCGATCAGGGGGAAGAGGCTTTGGCCGGAGTCGCGGTCGAAGACGAAGACGTGGCCGGACTTGGTGGCCTGGGCGACGGCGTCGATGGATTTGCCGTTGCGTTGGACGCGGACGAGGACGGGGGCGGTGGGGAGGTCACGGTCCCAGACGTCGTGACGGACGAACTGGAAGTGCCATTTGCGTTTGCCGGTAGCGGCATCGAGGGCGAGGAGGCAGTTGGCGAAGAGGTTATCGCCGTGGCGGTTGGCGCCGTAGAAATCGAAGCTGGCGCTGCCGCTGGGGACGAAGACAAGGCCGCGTTGGGGGTCGAGGGTGAGGCCGGCCCAACTGTTGGCGCCGCCGGTGATTTTGTAGCTGTCCTTGGGCCAGGAGTCGTAGCCGAACTCACCGGGTTGGGGGATGGTGTGGAAGGTCCAGACGAGCTTGCCGGAGTGGACGTTCCAGGCGCGGATGAAGCCGGGGGCGGAGGGGAGGTCTTCGCTGGTGAGGGTGCCAAGGATGATGAGGTCGCCATAGACGACGCCGGGGGTGGTGTGGGAGACGGAGAGGGTGGCGGGGGGGCGGCCGAGGCCTTCGCGGAGGTCGATGCGGCCGGCCTCGCCGAAGGTGGAGACGGGTTTGCCGGAGAGGCCGTCGATGGCGTAGACGAATTGTTTGAAGCCGTAGAAGACGCGTTCGGTGGGGCCGTTCTGGTAGAGAGTGATGCCGCGGTTGCGGAACTTGGAGGGTTTGGCGCCGGGGGGATTGGGGTCGAAGGACCATTTTTCGCGGCCGGTGGCGGCATCGAGGGCGACGAGGCGGCCGCGGGGGGTGGTGGCGTAGAGGACGCCGCGGGAGAAGACGGGGCGGCACTGCATCTCGGAGCCGGGGAAGGCGTCTTGGGTATCGAAGGTCCAGGCGCGGGTGAGTTGCTGGACGTTGGCGGGGGTGATCTGGTTGAGGGTGGTGTACTGCGGCTCGGCGGCTGGGAGGAGGAAGGGGGCGGCGAGGGCGAGCAAGCGGAGGCGCATGAATTACAGCATATCCATGAAGGGGGTGGATGGTTCAACCGATACTGGGAAAAGAACTAAGCGAGTGAGTAAAGTAATACTGCCTTTGGTTTTGCTGGTGTGTGGGGGCGTGGTCCGGGCGCAACGGGTGACGGAGAGTGCGCTTGCGTTGACGGCGAGCGAGGAGCGTTGTTCGGTGGGCAAGGCGGTGACGGTGGTAGACAACACGGAGAGGGGGGTGTTTTTCCGGTTTCTTTTGGCGCGTGGGGGAGGGCAGGCGGGGTTGACGGTGGAGTGGCTGGCGCCGGGGGGGCAGGTGATGGAGTTTGTGAACTATGAGGTGCTGCCGGCGGCGCCGCTGTTGTGTTTTGTGACGCAGATGCCGTTGGCGGGATTTGAACAGGCGACGCGGCCGGGGGAGTGGACGGTGCGGGTGGTGATGCGGAACAACGTACTGCATGAGCGGAAGTTTAGGGTGCGGGCGGACCCGGCGATGGCGGCGGGGCTGTTTGTGAGGGGGGTAAGCCGGGTGGAGACGGGGGCGGGGGAGACGGAGTTGCGGCTGGAGGGGGCGGGGATGACGGGGGAGAGCGTGGTGCATCTGGCGACGTATAGCGCGGCGAATGCATGGCAGTTTTTGGCGTCGATGGGGGTGGTGGAGGCAAGCCGGACGGAGGTGCGGGTGCGCTATGGGGGGAAGCTGAGCCCGGGGGAGTATTGGGTGGTGGTGAAGAACGCGGATGGGCGGCAGATCGCGCCGGCGCGGCTGGTGGTGGCGAGCGAAAAGGGGTATGGGCTGCCGACGGCGGCGGGGGAGGATTGGATAGTGACGCAGGGGCCGTATGGGGGGACCTCGCACTGGGGCCGGAGTTTGCATGCGTGGGATCTGGCGCCGGTGGGTTTGCGTTCGGGGGGTTGTGTGGTGGCGATGCGCGGG
>JAINDL010000229.1 GCA_019931245.1 Bryobacteraceae bacterium CoA2 C42 | reverse complement strand
CTAGATCCTTTTTTTGCTTCCGCTTCAGCGGCGGAACCTTGTTCGATTCGGTCTTCGTCTCGTTCGCCATTTTCTACCTCTCGATTCTTATTGCTGGCGAGGCACCGCCCGGTCGCGATTCACTACATACTCTCTCCAACGGGGTCAAACCGCTTCTTTCGAAGCCGCAGCCACCAAGCTCATGATCGACAGAACCGGAGCCAGACTTTTGGACGGGCAGGTACGCGCCATTGTTAACTCGGCCATAACTTGCGATGCCTTCGCCACTTCTATCTTTCCCGCAAGCGGGACTGGCATCGCAAGTGGTTTCTAGCTCTCATGACGCGCCCCACGCGTCCAGGACTTTTGGTGAGCGCCGAGGATTCTACAGGCCTTTGAAGATATCGAATCCCAAAACCCAGCCGCTGAAAGCCCCAAACAGATGATTCTATTCGACTTTTAACCGGACACTGGTACCGAAGGGGAGGATCGCCCAACGGGTGAGCGACCAGCGAATGCGGAAGCGCATTCGGGCGTTTCTTACGGCCGGTGTGAGGCCGGTGTGAGGCAAGGCCGGTTATTGAGATCGGTGGATCAGGGGACGCCGTAAGGCGGTCCTTAATCTCCCCTGCTATCAAACCTTGTACTCGCGGAATGGGACCGGGAGTGGGAGCGTTGTGGACTTCGGCTTGCGCGGTATGCGGCCGACTGTACCCTTTTCATCCGTGGTCGTCGGGCCGGAGACCGGGTGATGGCATGCGCAACGCGCTTGCTCGCCGTCAAGCTCATACTTACGGTAAACCGCGGAAGAGCGTGGCCGCGCGACCATGGGAACGGGAGTTTTGGGGTTTCAGTTTTACGGGGCACCGGCAACCCAAGCGACGGATCGCGCCGCAGGCGTTGGTCCGTTTCAAGGGACGAATCCGGGCACGGACGAGCCGGACCCGCAGGGCGAGCATCGTACCAATGGCCGCGGAGTTGTCCCGCTATCTGAGGGGTCGGCCGGGCTATTGGGGCCGGTGTCAGACGCCATCAGTGTTGCGAGGTCTTGGCGTTGCCAGGTCTTAAGGGGTGGACCAGACGTCCGATGGGGAGTGGGGACCGAGCTTGCCGCGCAAACGGTAGGCCGTTCTCACGGAGCAGTCCGAAGCGTGCTTCGACTCGCTCCGGATTCCGCGCTTAACCGGCGGGCAGTAGCTGAACCCGCTGAACCGCCGGATGCGGACCCGCCTGTCAGGTGGTGTGGGAGGGGAGGAGCCGCGAGACTTCCCCCTATTCCAATGATTTAGGGGGTTTCGTTAAGATGGGGCATGCGTTTTTTCGTCTGCTTTGCCTTTGCATCCTGCCTCGCGGGCGCTCCGCCCAAGCTGCGGCCGGTGCAGGAGCAGTACACCAAGTTTGAGTACCGCGTTCCGATGCGGGATGGCGTGAAGCTGTTCACGGCGGTGTATGTGCCGAAGGACTCGGGGCCGAATAACAGGTACCCGATTCTGTTTCTGCGCACGCCGTACGCGGTGCGCCCGTATGGCGCCGATCAGTACCGGGAGACGCTCGGGCCTTCCGAGTGGGCGCAGGATAAGGGGTACATCTTTGTCTATCAGGACGTGCGGGGGCGGTACATGTCCGAAGGCGAGTTTGAACAGGTGCGTCCGCACAATCCGGCCAAGACCGGCAAGCAGATTGATGAGTCCTCCGATACGCACGACTCGATTGCGTGGCTGCTGGGGAACGTCGGGCATCATAACGGGAACGTGGGGATGTGGGGGATTTCGTATCCGGGCTTTTACGCGACGATGGGCATGGTGGACGCGCATCCGGCGCTGAAGGCCGTCTCGCCGCAGGCGCCGGTGGGCGACTGGTTTATCGGCGATGACTGGCGGCACAACGGAGCGTTCTATTTGGCCCACGCGGCGCGCTGGATGTATATGAATTCGCGCGAGGGGGCGAACGATCCGAAGGTGCCGCGGAGTAACCCGGAATACGAGTCGCCGGACGGCTACAGCCTGTTTCTCGGCATGGGGACACTCGAGGAGATTAACGAGCGGCTGCTCAAGAACAAGGTGCCGTACTGGCGGGAGCTGATGGAACATTCCACTTACGATGCGTTCTGGCAGGCGCGGGATGTGCGGCCGCACCTGAAGAACGTCCGGCCGGCGGTGTTGACGGTGGGCGGGTGGTTTGACGCCGAGGATCTGTTTGGCACGCTCGAGACGTATAAGCGGAACGAGAAGCAGAGTCCGAACGGGGTGAACCTACTGGTGATGGGGCCGTGGTCGCACGGGCAGTGGGCGTCGGGCAAGGGCGAGCGGTTAGGGGACGTCGCGTTTCATCAGGCGACGGGCGAGTATTACCGGGAACGGATTGAGTTTCCCTTTTTTGAGCGGTATCTGCGGGGGGAGAGCCAGGCCAAACCGTTGGCCGAGGCGCACGTGTTTGAGACCGGCGCGAACCAGTGGCGGACCTTCGACAGCTGGCCGCCGCGGCAGACGGTGGACAAGAGCTATCACCTCTCGCACGAAGGGCGGCTGGCGGGGAATCCGCCGTCGCGGGGCGGCTATGAGGAGTATGTCTCGGACCCGGCGCGGCCGGTTCCTTTTGTGCCGTACATCGCCAACACGATGACGGTGGAGCATATGCTGGACGACCAGCGATTTGCCGCCATGCGGCCGGATGTGCTGGTGTTTCAGACCGATCCGCTCGAGGAGGACCTGACGCTGGCCGGGCCGCTCGAGGCGACGCTGCACATCTCGTCGACGGGGACGGACGCGGATTTCGTGGTGAAGCTGATCGACGTCTATCCGAACGACTATCCGAACCCGGATCCGAATCCGAAGGGGCTGAAGATGGGCGGCTTCCAGCAACTGGTGCGGGGCGAGCCGTTCCGGGCCAAGTTCCGGAAGAGTTTTGAGAAGCCGGAGCCGCTCGTGCCCGGACAGGTGGACAAGCTCAGCTATACGCTGCCGGATGTGTTCCATACCTTCCGGCGGGGGCACCGGATGATGGTGCAGGTGCAGAGCAGCTGGTTCCCACTGGTGGACCGGAACCCGCAGAAGTTCATGGACATTCCCAAGGCCAAGCGGAGCGATTTTGTGAAGGCGACGCAGCGGGTTTATGTGGGCCCGGTGGCGGGGAGTTCGCTGAAGGTGCGGGTGCTTTCAGCGCGGCCGGAGGCGACGCTGCGGTAGCCGGCTTCGACGCAGGCGACGGTGCGGAGGTAGTCGCGGCCGGTGGACTCCCACTGGCGCGGGCCGCGGAGCTGATCGATGAAGTGGCGGCAGACGGCGCGGACGCTGTCGCCGCGGTAGCCCTGGCCGACGGTGTTCTGCCAGATGGACTTGCGTTCGCGGCCGTTCCACAGCCAGACGTCTCCGGAGGCGTCGACGTGGAGCGAGGCGCCGATGCCGTCGACGGTGAAGTCGCCGAGGGGGGGCGAATCGGGGCGGAGGTCGAGGAAGCGGTGGCCGTCGAGGAGGCCGTTGAGGCCGTTGGCGTGGTGGGTCAGCAGGAGGACATGGTCTTCGCCGGCGATGAGCGGGTTGACGCGGCGGGAGCGGGCGTAGACCTCTGCGATTTCGCCGAACAGGAAGCGGGCGGTGTCGAGGTGGTGGACGAGGGTTTCGTAGAGCAGCAGGCGGGGGTAGGCGCGGAAGTAGGGCTGGGCGGGGTAGGCATCGGGGCCGTCGCCATCGAGCTTGCGGACGCGGAAGGTGTAGGCGACGGGCGGGCCGATGAGGCCCTTGGCGAGTTCGGCGTGCACGACGCGGTACCAGGGCTGCCAGCGCCAGTTTTCGTGGATGACCAGGGGGACGCGGGCGGCTTCGGCGAGTTCGACGAGGGCGAGGGCGTCGGGCCAGGTGGGGGCGAGGGGCTTTTGACAGAGGACGGGGATGCGGCGTTCGACGGCGGCGCGGACCATTTCGAGATGAAGTTCGGGGCGGGTGGCGATGTCGAGGAAGTCGGGCTGGAGTTCGTCGAGCATCCGGTCGAGACGCTCGTGGGTGGCCCGGGTGGGGTCGGCGTCACAGGTGCCGACGATCGAGACGTCTTCGATGCGCCGCCAGGCTTCGAGATGGATCTGACCGAAAAAACCGCAACCGACTAAGCATCCGCGCATGGGGGTTAGGTTATCCCAAATACGCCGTGGTATTCAGCGGGGAGGCGGGTGGGACGGAGTTCTTTGTTGAGAAAGACGTGGCGCGTGGAGCCTTCGCCGAGTTTTTGCGCGCCGCGCCAGAAGGTGTAGGCGAAGTCGAGGGTGCGGGGGGTGGCTTTGTGGACGCGGGTTTCGATTTCGATTTCGTCGTCGTAGAGGGCGGGGGCGAGGTAGCGGCAGTTGGCTTCGACGACGGCCATGAAGAAGCCGGCGGCTTCGAGTTCCTTGTAGGGCAGGCCGGCGGCGCGGGCGAATTCGACGCGGCCGACCTCCATCCAGATGACGTAGTTGGCGTGGTAGACGACGCCCATCTGGTCGGTTTCGGCGTAGCGGACGCGGACCTTGGCGCGGTGGGTCATACGGTGGACCGGCGGCCTGTATTTTTTGCCATACCGTTAGGATGCGCCGAAACCGGGGGCGGACACAACCCGTCTGTTACCATGACAACGTGCGGGTTCAAGTCTTATTTTTCGGCCTTTTGCGGGATATCGCGGGGCAGACGCAGACGACGCTGGAGTTGCCGGCGGGGGCGACGGCGGGCGCGGTCTTTGACCATTTCGCGGCGCGGTTTCCGGCGCTGGGCGAGATGAAGCGGAGCGTGATGCTGGCGCGGAACCAGGAGTTTGCCGCGGCGGGGACGGAGTTGGCCGAGGGCGATGAGATTGCGCTGCTGCCGCCGGTGAGCGGGGGGAGCGGGCCGTGGATTCATCAATTGGTGACCGAGCCGCAGGGGAACTTCTACGGCCTGACGCGGGAGCCGATTGACGCAGCGGCGCTGGCGCGGCAGCTGCTGCAGCCGCGCGACGGGGCGTTTGTGAACTTTGAAGGGGTGGTGCGGGACAACACCAAGGGGCGGGCGACGAAGTATCTGGACTATGAGTGCTACGAGGCGATGGCGATCAAGTTGATGGCGCAGATTGGTGACGCGATCGCCGAGGCGCATCCGATTTCGCGGATTGCGCTGGTGCACCGGTTGGGGCGGATGGAGATTGGCGAGACGAGCGTGGCGGTGATTGCGTTTTCGCCGCATCGCAAGCCGGCCTTTGACGCGGCGCTCGAAGGCATCAATAAGCTCAAGAAGCTGGTGCCCATCTGGAAGAAAGAGTACTTCGTGGATGGGGAGGTTTGGGTGGATGGGGAATGGGACGAATCCTTAACCTCAAAACGTTGAGCCGGAGGGCGCTGCTGGCGGCGCCGGTGGCGGCGGCGGCGCAGGAGGTGGTCTTCAAGACCGATGTGAATCTGGTGCGCTTGCTCGTGACGGTGAAGAACGCGGCCGGGGAGATGGTGGGGGGATTGGAGCCGGGCGATTTTCAGATCACCGACAACGGGGCGCCGCAGACGATCTCGGTGTTTGAACGGCGGACGGCGCAACCGCTTTCCGTGGCGCTGGCGCTCGACATCAGCGGGTCGACGGCGAGCAGCCTGAAGTACCAGAGCGATGCGCTGCTGCGCTTTGCCAAGGCGCTGTTCGCGGACGGCAATCCGGAGGACGCGGCATCGCTGATTACCTTCAATTGGGAGGTGGTGCGGCGCAGCGATTTTACGCGGCGGCTGAACCGGCTGGAGGGGGCGCTGAAGGGGTTTAAGAGCGAGGCGGGGACCTCGCTGTACGACGCCATTCTGCTTTCGGCGGACGAGTTGCGTCGGCGCGAGGGGCGGCGGGTGCTGGTGCTGATTACCGATGGCGGCGACACGACGAGTTCGACCGACTTCCACAAGGCGCTCGAGGCGGCGCACCAGGCTGACGCAGTGATCTATAGCATTTTGATTGTGCCGATCACTAACGGCGCGGGGCGGAACGTGGGGGGCGAGAACGCGCTGACGCAGTTTTCGCGCGGCACCGGGGGGCGGGTGTTTCTGCCCGCGCTGGGGCCGGAGTTGGATAAGGCCTTTGGCGAGATTCTGCGGGACCTGCGGACGCAGTATCTGATTGGGTACTACCCGAAAGCGGTTCCGCTGACGAAGAACCGCTTTCATACGGTGAAGGTGGGTTTGCGCGATCCGCAGTGGACGGCGCAGACGCGGACCGGATACTACGGGGCTTCGCTTTAGACCTCCAGTTTCCAGGGAGAGCGGTACTTGGCCTTGAGGTGCGGCACCACCTCTTTCTGCTTGACGGTCCAGTTCTTTTCGTCCCAGTCGAGGCGGGTTTTAAAGCGCATGGAGAGGTTGGCGAGGATGCACGTCGTCGAGGAGCGGACGCAGGTTTCGATTTCGCTGCGGGGCGCTTGGCGGGACTGGATGCACTCGAGCCAGTTCTGCCAGTGGGGGACGTTGGTGGGGGCCATGTCGGGATGAGACTGTCGGTGCCAGGTTTCGGCCTTGATCTTGTCGGACTTGGGGTTGTTGGGAATGAGCCAGCAGCCGCTGCGGTTGACGAGCAGAGAGGCTTCCGAGCCGTGGATGAGGGTGCCGGCGCCCTGGTTGAGCCCGAAGGCGGGCAGCGGGTTAGCGGTGCGGGACTCGTAGCTCGATAGGAACTTAGGGTACTGGAAGGTGGCGAGCATCGTGTCGGGGGTGTCGCGGGTGTCGGTGACGTAGAACTTTTCCCCGAGGGCAACGATGGAGGAGGGCATGACCTCGTCGAAGCACTGGTGGAGGGGGTCGATGAGGTGGACGCCCCAGTCGGTCATGGCGCCGCCGGCGTAGTCCCAGAAGTAGCGGAAGGTGGGGAAGGTGCTGACTTTGACGCCCCATTTGACGGGGTCGAAGGCGGCTTTGGGCGCGGGGCCGAGCCACATGTCCCAGTTGAGGTCGGTGGGCTGTTTGCCGGTGTCATCGGGCTTGGGCACGAAGCCTTTCTTGTCGGTCATGCCGGATTGGAAGGTGTGGACGAAGGTGACTTCGCCGAGGACGCCGGATTTGACGATTTCCTTGGCTTTGAGGAAGAAGCCGCCGGAGCGCTGCATGGTGCCGGCCTGAACGATGCGTTTGTACTTGCGGGCGGCCTGGACCATTTTCTGGCCTTCGTCGACGTAGACGCTGGCGGGTTTTTCGACGTAGACGTCCTTGCCGGCCTTGCAGGCTTCGACGGTCATGTAGGCGTGCCAGTGGTCAGGGGTCGAGATGCAGATGGCGTCGAGACTCTTGTCGGCGAGGAGTTCGCGGAAGTCGCGCTTGCCTTCGATGGTGTAGCCGCCTTTTTTGGCGGCAGCGACGGCGCGTTCGAGATGGGGTTCGTAGACGTCGCAGAGGGCGGCGGGTTGGAAGCCGGGGACGCGCATGGAGTAGTTGAGATTGCCCGAGCCCATGGCGCCGAGGCCGATGAAGCCGACGGCGACTTTGTCGTTGGCGCCTTTGACGTTGCCGGTGAACAGGTTGGTGGTGAACAGGGTGGTGGCGGCCGCGGTGACTTGGCGGCGAGTGGGGGGAGTCTGCATAGCGATTGCCTGTATTGTACGCCAGCGAGTACCATGAGAAGGCGGATGGCGAAAGCAAAGACGAAAGCTCCGGATACGACCTATAAAGAGGCCGAATACCTGCGGGATCTGATTGCGCGGCGGCAGCCGGTGCGGGTGACGCTGGAGGATCAGACGGTACACGAAGGCGCTGTCGAGTACTTTGACCAGGGATTTATCCGGCTGACCACTCCCGAGGGGCCGAACCTGTTTATCTATAAGCACGAGATTAAGTATCTGGCGGAGGTAAGTTAGCACCGATGCCGGGATATCTGGAAGCAGCGATTGAGATAGCGCGCGAGGCGGGGGCGCTCGTGAGTAACTTCGCCGAACGGAAGATCCCGTTTGAGTTGAAGGGGGAGTTTGACCTGGTGACGGAGGCCGACCGCGCCAGCGAAGCGCTGGTGGTGGAGCGGCTGCAGACGCGCTTCCCGACGCACGCCATTCTCGGCGAAGAGGGCGGCGACCGGCAGGCGGCGTCGGAGTACCGCTGGTACGTCGACCCGGTGGACGGGACGACGAACTTTGCGCACGGGTTTCCGGTTTACAACGTGACGCTGGGCTTGGAGCGGGCGGGCGAGTTGATTGCCGGGGTGATTTATGATCCGACGCGGAATGAGATGTTCGCGGCGGAGAAGGGCGGCGGCGCTTATCTGAACGGTCGCCGGATTCATGTTTCGCGAGCGGCCGCGGCCGATGCCGCGCTGGTGGCAACCGGATTCCCGAGCAAACGGCGGCACGAGAATGTCAACATCCACTTCTACTACCAGATGGCGATGGTGACGCACGGGGTGCGGCGCGCCGGAGCGGCGGCGATCGACTTGGCGTATGTGGCCTGTGGACGGCTTGATGGGTTCTGGGAGTTTGGCCTGAGTCCTTGGGATATGGCAGCGGGGATTCTGTTGATTGAAGAGGCGGGGGGACGGGTGAGCGATATGAAGGGAGGGGCGCACACGCTGCGCAGCCCACATATACTAGCCAACAACGGTTTGATTCACGAGGAGATCGTCAGCCTGTTCGGCGATATCTTCGCGGGGCGGGCCAGGTATCCGTTACCGGAGATTCACCGAGAAGAATGAGCGACGCACCGGTTTTATACTCTGTCGACGAGCGCGTAGCGACGATCACGCTGCACCGGCCCGAGAAGTTGAACGCGTGGACGACGGCGATGGACGGCGCCTTTCGCGCGGCGGTGCGGGAGGCCGGCGACGACCCGGAGGTCCGGGTGGTGGTGGTGACGGGCGCGGGACGGGGGTTTTGCGCGGGGGCGGACATGAGTCTGCTTGCGACGCTGGCGGCGGAGGGCGCCCCGGCCGGTTTACCGCTGCAGTTTGACTTCTTGCAGGCGCTGCCGAAGCCGGTGATCGCGGCGGTGAACGGCCCGGCGGTGGGCCTGGGCTTGATTCTGACGCTGCATTGCGATCTCCGTTTCGCGTCGGCGGAGGCGCGATTCGGGACGGCGTTCGCCAAGCGCGGCTTGATTGCCGAGTACGGCATGGCGTGGATGCTGCCGCGGCTGATTGGTCCGGCCAACGCGCTGGACCTGCTGTTTTCGGCCCGGATTGTGGATGCGGCCGAGGCGTTGCGGTTGGGATTAGTGAATCAGGTCTTCCCTGCTCCGACGTTTCTGTTCGATGTGATGGCCTACGCCAAGGAGCTGGCCACGGCGGTGTCGCCACGGTCGATGGCGGTGATGAAGCGGCAGGTTTATGAGGGTCTGGCGCAGAGCTTCGACGAGGCTTCGGCGGTGGCGGGGCAGGAGATGGAGTTGAGCCTGCGGTCGGAAGATTTTCGCGAAGGCGTGGCGCATTTTCTTGAGAAACGGCCGCCTTCGTTCACCGGGCGGTAAGGATGCAGAGCTCCGCCGGGACGGTTGAGGAGTATCTGGCAGGGCTGGCGGAGGATCGGCGCGCGGCGATCGCAGCGGTGCGGCAGACGATTCTCGACAATCTGGACAGCGGCTACGCGGAGGGAATGTCGTACGGCATGATCGGCTACTTCGTGCCGCATGCCATTTTCCCGGCTGGCTACCACTGCGACCCGCGGGATCCGCTGCCCTTCGCCGGTCTGGCCTCGCAGAAGAACCACATGGCGGTCTACTTGATGGGGTTATACCTCGACGCCGAGGGGGCGGAGCAGGAGTGGTTCCGGCAGCGGTGGGCACACTCGGGCAAGCGGCTCGATTTGGGCAAGTCTTGTCTGCGCTTCAAGAGGTTGGCGGACGTGGATTTGCCGACGATCGGCGAGGCGGTACGGCGGATGCCGACTGACCGCTATATAGCACTTTATGAGGCGGGGCGCCGAGGGAGAAAGTAAGTGATCAGTTTGTTGGCGGTTCTGGTATGGATGACTCCGGGCGATGCGCGGCTGACGGTAAACGGCCTGCCGTGGTTCGGGGAGAATCAGCAGGAGTTGATCCGGCTGCCGCGGCGATTGGAGAGCGCGCTGCCGCCCGCGGTGTGGCGGTTGGGCCTGTCGCCGGCCGGCGGGCGGATTCGTTTCCGCACGAACTCGACCTTGCTCGCAGTGCGCCTGGAGTACCCGTCACCGCCGGATATGACGAACATGAGCGACTTCGGGCAGACCGGCGTGGACCTTTACCTCGACGGGGTGTACCATGCCACGGCCGTGGCGCCAAAGGACGCGGCACCGGGGAAGGCGGCCGAGACCGTGCTGTTCAAAGATCTGCCGGCGGCGGAGCGGGAGGTGACTCTGTATCTGCCTCTGTACAAGCCGGTGAAAGTGCTCGGGGTGGCCGTCGATGACGGGGCGGCCGTGAAGCCGCCCGCGCGGTTTGCGGTGGCGAAGCCGGTGGTCTTCTACGGCACCTCGATCACGCAGGGCGGGTGCGCGAGCCGGCCGGGGATGAGCTACCAGGCGATTCTGGGGCGGGCGCTGCAGTTGGATCACGTCAACCTGGGCTTCTCGGGGAACGGGCGGGGGGAGGCGGTGGTGGCGAACCTGGTGGCGGAGGTGGATGCGTCGCTGTTCGTGCTCGATTTTTCGCAGAACAACCCGACGCTTGAGTCGCTGGTGGCCGTCTATGAGCCGTTCCTCCAAACGCTGCGGACGAAGCACCCGAATACGCCGATTCTGGCAATTACGCCGATTGCGGCGGCGAAGAATCCGGCCCGTCTCGAGGCGATGCGCGAGCATATCCGGAAAGTGGTTTCGGCGCAGATTGCGGCCGGGGACCGGAACCTGACGCTCGTCGACGGCTTGAGCCTGCTGGGGCCGGGCGAGGTGGACGGGACGGTCGACGGCGTGCATCCCAATGACCTGGGTTTCCAACGCATGGCCGACCGGCTGGCGCCTACGGTCGCGGCGATTCTGAAACGGCCGCCGGTCGCTCTGGTGGACGATCGGGAGATCGTAGTGACCTCGGCGGCCGCCGTCGAACGGAAGCGGGCTGAGTTGATCGAGTTTATCTGGGGCGCGGGCGGGTTTCCGCAGGGGCGACCGGCGCGAGTGGAGCGGGGGGTGGCGAGCCCGATGGCGGGTCTTCCGGCCGTGCGGAGCGTGGAGCGGTTCACGATACGGATGGCCGCGGGGCAGGAGAATACGACGTATCATCTGGCGCCGGTAAAGGGCAACGGGCGGCTGGTGGTGCTGCACCACGGGCACGCCTGCAGCTTCGACGATGCGGGCGAGGCACGGGGCGGGGGCATGGCCCATACCGCACGGCGTCTGCTGGAGGCGGGATTCGCGCTGCTGCTCGTGCACATGCCGCACTTCCGGCCGGGCGACTGCGCGGGGCCATCCCATGGCGATCTGTTCGCGCTGCCGATGGTCGGCGGGTCCGCGCTGCAGCTGTTCCTCGAACCGACGGCGCAGAGTTTGAACGCGCTGCGCGGCCGGTATAAACGGGTGGACATGGTGGGACTGTCGGGCGGCGGTTGGACGACGGTGGTCTACAGTGCGCTGGACCCAGGCATTCGGGCGAGCTTCCCGGTGGCTGGGGCGGTGCCGCTGCATCTGCGGACGGGCGGGTCGGTGGGGGACCTCGAGCAGTTCCTGCCGGCGTTCTACCGGCGGGCGGGGTACCTGGATCTGTTTGTGATGGGGGCGATGGGGCGGCAGCAGACGCATATTTTTAACCGGCGGGATAACTGCTGCTTCGGCGAAGCGCAGCACGACGCCAGGAAGCTGCAGGCGGCGCCGTATCCCGAGTCCTACCGGGGCTTCGGCGAGGCCGTGCAGAAGGTTGTGGGCGGGCAGGGGCGGTTTACCGTGGAGATCGACGAGGCCGCGACGCACCACATGATTTCGCCGTGGGCGGTCGAACGGATGCTCGAGTTGCTGAAGCAGTAAACTGGCTCCATCACCGATGTTGACCCGCCGACAACTTCTTGCCGCACTCGCCGTTCCCGCGCACCCGAACGTGATTGTGATTCTGACCGACGACCAGGGCTACGGGGATCTGGGCTGCTTCGGGGCGGCCGAGGCCCGCACCCCGCACTGGGATCGTCTGGCGGCCGAAGGCATCCGGTTCACCGATTGGCATGCCAATTCGCCGGTCTGTTCGCCGTCGCGGGCTTCGGTGCTGACGGGGAAGTATCCGCAGCGGACGGGGATTGCGGAGGTATTGAATTCGAAGCCGACGTTTGATGTGGCGGGGCTGCGGCGGGGCGAGGTGAGCCTGGGGCGGGAGTTGCAGAAGGCCGGCTATAAGACGGCGGCGGTGGGCAAATGGCATTTGGGATCCGAGGCGGCGAGCCGGCCGCGGGCGCAGGGCTTTGACGAGTTCTACGGCTTCTACTCGGGATGGGTGGATTACTACTCGCAGCGGTATTACACCCTCGGGGGCAACCCGGGGGCGTCCGGCCCGCCGCCCCAGAACATTTTCCATGACTTTTGGGATAACGAGAAGGAGATCTATCCCGAGCCGCAGCACCAGACGGCGCTGCTGGGGCGGCGGGCGGTGGAGTTCGTGCGGCGGCAGCAGGCGGGGCAGCCGTTCTTTCTCTATCTTGCGTTCGGCGCGCCGCACTATCCGATGATGGCGCCGGCAAACTGCGTCGAGCGCTTCCCGGCGACCATGGACCGCGACCGGCGGCTGCATCTGGCGATGATCGCCGACATCGACGACCAGATCGGCGCCCTGCGGGCCGAGTTGCAGCGAAAGGGAATGGCGCGGAACACGATCGTGTTCTTTCAAGCCGATAACGGGGCGACCGAGGAGACGCGGGCCGACCACGCCGGTAGGCCCTACCGGGGCGGCAGCAACGGACCGTGGCGGGCTTTCAAGGGGTCGCTGTTTGAGGGGGGCCACCGCGTGCCGGCCATGATCGCCTGGCCGGGACAGTTGCGGCCGCGCGTTGAAAGCGGCACGGGCATGGGGATGGACGTGTTGCCGACGGTGCTGGGCCTGGCCGGGGTGGCGTTGCCGGCGGGCATCGACGGGAGCGATTTGAGCGGGGCGCTGCGGGGCGGAGCGCCCTGGCCGCAGCGGACGCTGCATTGGGAGTACAGCAGGCAGCGGGCGGTGCGGAAGGGTGACTGGAAGCTGACCGTGAATCCGCGTCCCTCGCTGCTGGGCCCGAATGAGAACGTCACATGGCTGGCGAACCTGCAGGACGATCCGGGCGAAACGAAGAACCTCTCCGCAGAGCGGCCCGCGGTGTTAGCCGAGTTGCAAGAGGCGATGGCCGCCTGGCGGTGGTAGCCGTGGCGCGGAGAACCCGGGGCGCCCAAACTAAGATAAAGTAACTCCGTGGACGACTCTTTTCGCACCGCGGTAGCGCCGACTCCGGTGTACTGCCATCCGGACTTTCTCGAAAAGCTGGCGGCCTACGGCTCCCAGCCCATCAGCAAGCGGGCGTCCCTGCTTCTGCAGCGTCTGCTGATCGACCCCGAACGCCTGCACTTCAAGGGCACGCAGGGGCAGAACAAGGGCTGGCGCCGCTCCCGGTTGGGCGGCGCCGGCGGATCGCATTTTTACGCCTGGTGGGCCCCGAACGGCGCCCTGCCGGTGAAGGGCTTCGAGGCGCCGAGCGGTGCCCTGTTCCTGCGCGACATACGGCACCACGACGACCACTCGCCGCTCCCCGCCAACCAGTTTCCGGCCGACTATCTGCCGATCTCGGTGGCCGAGGTCCGGCAGGACGATTACGGCCCGGCGCCATGGACGACGCAGCAAACCAAGTTCGCCAACGCCCGCGACTCGGTGCGGATTCTCAAGGGCCACCCGGGTTCGGGCAAAACGAGTGCCCTGCTGCATGCCGCTGACCAGACGCGGACAAGCAACATCCTGTACCTGACTTACAGCGCCGACCTGGCCACGCTGGCCCGGTCGTATTTTGACCGTTACTGTTCGAACGCCCGCCGCTATCATGTCACCACCTTCCCGGCGTTTTTGCGGGAATTCCTGGGCGTCACGGCACCGCCCGTTCCGCTCTCGCAACAGCGGTCGCGCTTCCGGGTGGAGACGACGTCTTTTTCGAACGCGCTCGGCCCGTGGGCGCGGGAGCACTCCGCGCTGTTCGACGAGTTCCACGCGCACATCATCGGCGGGGCGCTGCCGGTGCGCCTGGGCCGCTTTGCCGCCGCCCGGCAGCAGCGGCAGAACGAAGCCGACTACCTGGACCGGCGCGCCGGAACCATTGGACGCCGCGCCGCCGAGGCCGCCATCGCCGCCGCCGTGCGCCTGGAACGAGCGGGCGGCCCGCTGGCGCCGCGCCTGTTCGCCGACCTCGATCTAGCCTGGCAGGCGATTGAGCAGCTGCCGAAAAAGGACGTCCCCTGGGACGGCATCGCGATCGACGAATGCCAGGATCTGACGCCGATCGAGTGCCTCTTCATCGCCCGGCTGGCCAAGCGACTGCAGCAGTTGCGCGGCCGCCCGGTGCCGGTGCTGATCGCCGGCGACGAGGCGCAAACCGTCCGCCCCACCGACTTTGAATGGGCGTGGCTGAACGATATCTTCCATGCGGAGGTCGCCACCCCGAGCGTCCACCATCTGACGTCGAATCTCCGCAGTCCGCGGCAGATTGCGAACCTCATCAACGGCGTGTGGGATCTCTACGCGCACCTCGAAAAACGGGACCGACCGTCGGGCCAGGGCTGGGCGTCGATTGACGATGACGCCAACGATCAGATCCTCTACTGCGCGGCCTCGCCGGGCGAGGACCTGCAGGCGCTGCTCGCCAATCTGGCGTCGCGTGAGGGGCTGGCGCTGGTGACCTTCAAGGAGGGCCAGACGCTGGCGCCCACGGCGCTGACGACCGCGGAGATCAAGGGGCTCGACTTCCATTCGATCTGCATCCTCAACCCGGGCGAGCAGTTGCAGCGGATCGAGGAGGGCCGTTATGCTTCGGCCATGGAGATCGACGGGTTGACGCGCCGCCTGGCCATCGACCAGCTGCGCGTCGCGGTGAGCCGGCCCACCGAACGTCTGATCTGGCTCGACGTGGGCGCGACGGTCGACCAGTTGCAAGGCTGCCTGCGGTTTCTGCAGCGGACGGCGCCGACGATTTCGACGCTGACTCCGGCCGCGCTGCTGAAGTCGCTCGAGGAGGAGAATCTCGATCTCGACGAGCGCATTCAGCGGTGCCAGGAGGATGCGCGGCAGTATCTGGCGGTGCGGCCGGACCTGGCGTGGGCGCGCGCACACCAGGCGGTTTCGCTGCTGGGCCAGCACGGCGACGTGCATGCGATCACCGACCCGCTGACGCGGAAATCCGCCTATCTCTGTCTGGCCGAGGTCTGCTTTGCGCTCGCCATGCGGAAGGCGAAGCTGTCGGCGGAGTTGGGTGCTCCGGACCTGTTCGGCGAGGCCGCCCGGTCGGCGGGATTTTCGGGAAGCACGACGCTGACATCGGTCCTGTATCACATCGCGATGCTCTTCAACAGCACCGGGGTGGAGGAGGCCAATGCGGCGCTGGTTCTGGTGGAAGAGCTGCCGGCGGCGCTGCCGCAGCTGCCGCCGTGGGTGATGCTCGAGTTGGGGCAGGAGCCGCTGCGCTGGCTTGCGCTGCTCGAACGGGTGGACCAGACGGGGGTCAACACGGCCACCTGCATCAAGGTCCTGCCGCCGTTCTACGAGGCGCTGCGGCTGCCCGACGCCGCGCAGCGAGCGGCCCAGTTGCGCACGACGGCGGTGAACCGTCTGGTCAAGGCCCGGCGGCATACGGAGGCGCTGGCCGTGCTCGCGCTGCTGCCGGAGCGCGATCCGCGCCTCGAGGCGCAGTGCCATCAGGCGCTTGAAAACTTCGCCGCAGCAGCAGCGGCGCACCAGGCGGCGGGCGATGTGCAGGCGGCCGTGGACTGCTACCGGCGGGTCCCGGACATCGGCAACGCCCTCGCGGCGATGAAGCAGATGAGCAAGCCGCACACCGCGGCGCCGACGCTCGAATGGGTAGCGGCGATGCAGGCGCTGGCGGCGGCGCGTCCAGAGAACTTCAACCGGGTGATCAAACCCGAGGAGAAGGAGTTGCTGCAGAACGTGCTCGAGTCCGCCCTCGGGGTGCAGCGCAAGAAGGCAGCGGCCAAGAAGGCGGCTCCGAAGAAGGCCGCTGCCAAAAAGACGGCGGCCAAGAAACCGGCCGCCCCCGCCAAGCGCACCCGCAACGCTTATTTCTGAGGAACTCGCGCACAACGGACTCGCTTCGGCCCGGCAGCAGGGACGAGTTCCTCGCCCGGGGCGAGGAACTCGCCCCTGCTGCCGGGCCGGAGCGAGTCCGTTGTG
>JAINDL010000156.1 GCA_019931245.1 Bryobacteraceae bacterium CoA2 C42 | reverse complement strand
GCGACCGCCAGCGCTTTGCGGTTCACCCAGGCGGCGTGGCCGTCGACGCGGGTGAGCAACACGGGGCGGTCCGGCGCGGCTTGGGTGAGCGCCGTATGATCCGGAAACTCGCCGCCCCAGTTGGTCTGATCCCAGGAACGGCCCTGAACCCACGCCCCGGGGGGCAGCGCGGCGGCGCGCCGGGCCACGATGGCGGCCACTTCGGCGACCGAGTTGACGCTTCGCAGGTCGAAGGTCTCCACCATGGCGCCGAAGCTGGCCATGTGCACGTGGCTGTCAATCAGACCCGGGATCACGGTCGCGCCCCGGGCGTCGATCACCTGCGTTGCCGGGCCGATATGCACCGCCACGGAGTCGCCCACGGCGAGAATCCTGCCGCCCCGCACCGCCAGCGCTTTCGCCCGCGGCTGCGCGGGATGGACCGTGTAGATGTTGGCGTTCACCACGGCCAGTTCGGCGATCTCCGCGGCAGCGCCGAGCCCCCCTGCTATGACCATAAAAAGCAGTAAAATGGGCAGCATGGAAAACAGTATGGCACAGGCCCCGCCCGCTCCATTGCGCCTGGACCGCCCCGCCTGGCAGGTCGCCGCCAGTTGGATTTGCGCCATTCTGATGGGCGGATTGTTTCTGATTGCCGGGGCCTGGAAACTCTCCGACCACCTGGGCGCCGCCGCGCGGATGACCCAGGCGCTGGTGCCCGCCTCGCTCAGCGTCTTCACGGCGATGTTCTTCGGCATGGCCGAGGTATTTTCCGGAATTCTCATCCTGATTCCCCGCTTCCGGCGCTGGGGCGCTTGGCTGATCGGCCTGATGCTGATCGCCTTCATGGTCTATATCGGGGTGTTCTACGACCGGCTGCTGGGCGCCGACTGTACCTGTTTTCCATGGGTGAAGCGTGCCGTTGGACCGATGTTTTTCTACAGCGATGCCGCCATGCTGGCCCTGGCGGCGCTCGCCGGCTGGTGGGTGAAGCCGAGCGAAGGCCTGCGGAGCGCCCTCGTGATCGCCGGCGCGGTAGCCGTGGTTGGCGGGGCCGCCTACAGCATCACGGAGGCGCGGCAGACCGGGGCGCGGGCGCCGGAGACGCTGACGGTGGACGGTCAGACGGTCTCGCTGCAACAGGGCAAGATTGTACTCTACTTTTACGACCCGGAGTGCGCACACTGCGACCAGGCGGCCCGCCGCCTCGCCAAGCACTCCTGGAGCGGCGTGAAGGTGTACGGGCTGCCTTCGCGCGTCCCGCAGTTCGGCAAGTACTTCATGGACTCAACCGGACTCAAGGCCGGCAACTCGCCCGAGCACGATGCGTTGAAAAAGCTGTTCCCGTTTGGCGATCCCCCCTACGCCGTGGCCCTGGAGCACGGACGGCAGAAAGCGGCTTTGTCCCGCTTTGACGAAGCCGAGCCGGAAGCATCGCTCCGGCAACTCGGTTTCATCGAGTAGGCGATGCTGCCGGAGGTCGCTTTCCGCGCCGGCGCCCAGGCCCTGCGGCAGCGCCTTGCCAACCTGGAACGCCATCCCTGCTACCGGTCCGCCCCGGCGCCGACCCCGTCGTCGCCGGGCATCGGCACCTACCCGGACCCGGCGACCAGCCAGGGCGACGCCGCGGCGGCTAGCGCGGCCATCCGGCACCGAATCAACGCCATCGATCCGTCGTGGAACGACCGCCGCCAGCGCTCGAAGATCACGGGCGGCGAGGCGATCGGGGCGAGGGTTGAGCGCACCGCAACGGCGCGCGACGAACGGGTGGTCGTCAAGGCGCACTGCCCGCACCCGGCCCTTCTGCGCGATCCGCGGCAGCGGCCGCTTGTCGATGTTCGCGTCCAGCGCGCGGAGATCTTCCTGCTGCACAGCCCGGCGACGCGGCGGCTGTGGCTCGATGCGGCTCCGGGCTACCGCCGCATCGCCGATGCGTTGGGGGCCTGGGAGCAGATGGTCGCCGCCGGCCGGCAGTTGTCCCGTCGGAAGGACCTGGCACGGCGGGCCGGCGGAGGGCGCCGCGGCTTTCGTTTCCTGCCGCTGCCCCGTCATCTCGCGATGGCGGCGGTGAGCGCGCGGCCCAGGCCGGGAGAGGGTCCGCTGGTCCGGGTGGCGCAGCGGGCGATTCCGTTTGCCCGCTCCACTCCCGGCGTCACCAAGGCGGGCAGCGGCCTTCGTGAAACCGGACGGTTGGCCGAAACCACGGCGACCGGCCCGGTGCAGCCTTGGTCCGAAGCCGGGCACGCTTCGCTTTTAGGAGGCGGATGATGCTGCTGCCGCCAGCGGGGCCGGAACGGGAACAGTGGCTGGACGGGCTGCCGCAGGGCGCGGCGGTGTTCGTCGTGCGGCTGCGGGAGGGCCGGCCCCACGTGGGCCGAACCGCGCTGCTCGGGCGGCGGCTACGGCGCCTGCTCAGTCCGGGTCTGTTCGGGGCGCTGGCCAGCGGGGTGGAGTACTGGCCGGTGGCATCGTCTCTGGCGTCTTCGCTCCAGCTCTATGCGGTCGCGCGGGAGCATTATCCGGACCGCTACCTGCAACTGATCAAGCTCCGAATGCCGGCCTACGTTCGTGTGCTGCTCCACCAGGAGTTCCCCCGTACGGCGGTCACCAACCGGCTGAGCCGGATCGGTCTATTCTTTGGACCCTTCCGGTCGCGCGTCGCGGCCGAGGCGTTTGAGGTGGCGGTGCTCGAACACTTCCAGGTCCGCCGCTGCGCCGAGGAGTTGGCGCCTTCACCCGGACACCCGGGCTGTATGTACGGCGAAATGAACCAGTGTCTGCGGCCATGCCAGGCGGTGGTTTCGGCCGCCGAGTACCGGAGCGAGGTCCGGCGCCTGACGGAGTTTCTGACGACCGGCGGCCGGAGTCTGGCCGAGGTGGTCGAAGCCGCGCGGGACCGCCTTTCGGCGGAGATGGCTTTTGAGGAGGCCGCGCGGCAGCATCAGCGTCTTGAAAAGATCGCCGCCACGTGGCGGCTGCGGGAGGAGTTGGCCGCACCCGTCGACGCCGCGCACGGCATCGCCGTTACCCCGGCTGCGACGCGGCAGGCGGTGGAACTGCGGCTGTTGATGGCCGGGGCCTGGCAGCCGGTCGAGGAGATTGCGATCACCCCCGAAGCCGCGGCCGGCCAGCCGGTCTCACTCGACCGGAGGCTGCGGGAACGGCTGGAGCGGCCGCTGCCGGCCGAACGGCCATTGACGGAGCGGCAGGAGCATCTGGCGCTACTGGCGCGCTGGGGTTACTCCAGTTGGCGGGACGGGGAGTGGCTGCCAGTGGAGGACTGGTCCCGGATCCCGTACCGCCGGCTCGTGAACATGGTGCACCGCGTGGCCACCTCAGAACGTCCCTAGGGCAAATTGGGCTAATCCTCGCCCGGTCTTTGTCCGATACGCTCTTATGGCGGGTGTGGAAGTCGTAGCGGCCCCCGCGGCTGCGGATGTCAATCGAATCAAGCGAAACTTCTTGGCGAGTCTCAACCATGAACTGCGCACGCCGCTGACTGGTATTTTGGGCATGCTGGACCTGCTGACGGAGACTCCCTTAAGCGAAGAGCAGAGGGAGTTTGTGAACTCCTCACGCTCGTGTGCCGAGCTCCTGCTTGAGTCCATCACCAACGCGATTGAATTCTCTTCGCTCGCCAACGGAGCCTCGAGCCACACCGACTCCGAGTTCCGGCCCGCCGAACTGCTGCGGGCGGCCGTTTCAGCGCGCGAACCGAAGGCCCGGAACAAGGGGCTGCAACTGAGTCTGCTGCTCGATCCGCAGATGCCGGAAGTAGCGCTTTCTGACCCCCACCGCATCCGCCAGGTGCTCGATGTCCTGCTGTCGAACGCCGTCAAGTTCACGGCCGCCGGGGAAATCGAGGTGGTTGCCAGCGCGGCCGTCCAGGCCGACGAGCGGACCTGGCTGAGCGTCTCGGTACGCGACTCCGGACCGGGAATCGCGGCGTCGGAGTTGGCCGAGATCTTCGGCCGGGGCGTTTTGGCGGACAATCCGTTGATCGATCCCTCGCCGGGCCTGCGCGTCGGGCTCTCGCTGGCCCGGCAGATTACCGAGGCGATGGGTGGTTCCCTGCAGGCCGAGTCGTATCTGGGAGAAGGCAGTCTGTTCACGTTTACGACCCCGATCAGCGCCGGACAACCCGTAATGGCCGCCCCGGCCCTGCCCACGGCCGTCGAGAAGACCGCGCCGCAGATCCTGCTGGTCGAAGACAACGCCGTCGCCCAGCGCTTCATGAAGACGCTGCTCGAACGGCGAGGATATCAAGTCACGCTGGCCCCGGATGGGTTAAGTGCGGTGCGGAAGGCGGCCACGGTCCGGTTCGACCTTGTTCTGATGGACCTGCAGATGCCGGGTATCGACGGAATTGAGACCACGCGGCGGATGCGCCAGATCGACGCGGCGGCCGCGGTACCGATCATTGCCTGCACGGCCAACCCCTCCTCAGAGGTGCGAGCCGAGTGCAGCGCGGCCGGAATGGATGACTTTTTGTCCAAACCGGTGAATCCCGAAGAGCTCTTCACGGTCCTCGAACGCCACGGCGGCCTGCCGGTGGGTCCGCTTCGTCAGGCGTGATGGCGCACCGGGTGCTCCCCGGCTAGAAG
>JAINDL010000016.1 GCA_019931245.1 Bryobacteraceae bacterium CoA2 C42 | reverse complement strand
TCGACTCGGCGCCGGAACAGGCCAACAGCCATGCCACGCCCCGTTGAAACGAGTCGTCATAAACCTGCTGCGAACAGTGCAGCGTCACGGCCAGCGCCGTGGACCAGTGCGGCTCGGCGACCTGCCCATTCGCCTGCCAGGACCCATCCGGACGCTGCCACGAGCGCAGCAGACGCCAACCCTTCTGCCACGCCTCCGATTCCGCCTCCCGGTGCAGGGCCAGCAGCGCATACGCCGTCGGCTCCAGCCAGGAGCTTTTCCCGGGGAAATACGCCCAGCCGCCATCCGGGTTCTGATTGTTGCGCAGCACCTCGAGCCGAGGCCGGAGATAATCCTGAACCATGGGCTGGATATCGGACGAAACGGAAAAAAGCTTTAGGCGACGCGGACGAATTTGGGGCTAAGGCCTTAGCAGGTCCATCGACCTTCCCGTCCGCGCGAGAATTTCGAGAGCGCGGTCCAGGTGTGCCCGCGTGTGGGTCGCCGTAACAATCGTCCGGATGCGCGCCTTGCCCTCGGGCACGGTCGGAAACCCGATGCCCGTCGCCAGTAGCCCGTTCTCAAACAGCGCCGCCGAAAACGCGTGCGCCGTCCGGGCGTCGCCGACCAGAATCGGCGTAATCGGCGTTTCCGTGCGACCGGTATGGAATCCCAACCGGTTCAGTGCCGCCTGAAAGTAGCGCGTATTCTCCCAGAGCGCCGCAATCCGCTCCGGCTCCTGCTCGAGCAGGTCGAACGCCGCCAGGCACGCCGCTGTAACGGCCGGCGGATGGGAGGTGGAAAACAAGAACGGCCGCGCGCGATGGTGCAGGTAGTCAATGAGGTCCCGGCTCCCGCAGACGTAACCACCGAGCACCCCGATCGACTTCGACAACGTGCCCACCTGAATGTCCACGCGGCCATGCAGCCCGAAGTGGTCCACCGTCCCGCGGCCGTTGCGCCCCAGCACGCCGGAGGCGTGGGCATCATCCACCATCATGATGGCGCCATAGCGACCGGCCAACTCCACCAGCGCCGGTAGCGGGCCGATGTCGCCATCCATCGAAAACACCCCGTCGGTGATCAGCAGCTTGCGGCCGGGAACGCCGTCGAGCGCCGCCAGTTTCGCCTCCGCGTCGGCGGCATCGGCGTGGCGAAAGACGTGAATCTTTGCCCGCGACAGCCGGCAGCCGTCAATAATGCTCGCGTGGTTCAACTCATCCGAGATGATGTGGTCGTCCTTACCCAAGACCGCCGACACCGTACCCGCGTTCGCCGTGAAGCCGGACTGGAAGACCACGCACGCCTCCACGTTCTTGAACGCGGCAATGCGCCGCTCGAGTTCCGTATGCATGGCCATGGTGCCGGAGATGGTCCGTACCGCCCCAGAGCCCACCCCGAACTCCCGCGTGGCCGCGATCGCCGCCTCCTTCAGCTTGGGATGATTCGCCAATCCGAGGTAGTTGTTCGAGGCGAGATTGATCACCTCCCGCCCGTCATACCGGCTGATGGGTTGGCAGGGACCCTCCAACTCCCGCAGGCGCTGAAAGGATCCCGCCGCGCGAATCTCGTCGAGTTGCGCGCGGAGATAGGCTAACGGAGCGGGCTGGGACATGGACTAAATCTCCCGGATGCGAAGCTGCTTGTACTCAATCCAACTGGCGCTTTGATGGGCCTGCAGCAGGACATGGCCCGCCTCCAGCCGATCCAGTTTCGGGTAGTCCACCACGTTCTCTCCGTTAATCCGGATGACGCAGTGCGGCCCCTTCACAAACAACTGAAACAGAAACCACTGCTCGGGCACAAGCCGCGGATACTTCGCCCTCTGAATACCATAGAGCGATCCGGTCGGATACACTGCCCCCTCGACGTCGTGGATCTGGATCTCGTAGTGCGGCTTCTGCCCCGAACCCTCCGAGCGGAAGAAGATACCGCCGTTTGAATGTTTGCGCGCCCGGACGTAAGTCTCGAGGACAAAGTCCTTGTATTTGACCTTCGTCGCCAGATGGCCGTTGTAATCGGTGCGAAAGATCGGCCCGAGCGGCATCCATTTCGCCTTGCCCTCTTCGACGAACCAGTTTTTTTGAAAATCGGCCGGTTCGCTGTAGAGCGACTGCCACGCGATCGCGCCGGGCAGTTCTTTGACGCGGAGGTTGCGAAAGCGGATCGGGTAGCTGAGCGACTGCAGGCCGATGCGGCCCGACGTCAACCGGTAGCGCAGATCGGGGTGCTCGCTGAGGTTCAGGTCCTGCACCATGGCGCCATTCGTCCAGACCTGCAGGCGGGAGCCTTCGAGTAGAATCCGCATCGAGTTCCACTCCCCTTTGCTCTTCACGTTGACGAGACGCGGGGCCACGTGCGGAAATACCGAACCCATCGACTCCGGCTTCGGCGGGTTCTCTTCCTTGTGGAAGATCTTGATGCACAGGCCGCAGTCGATGGCCGGACCGTGCTCGGGCGCCCGTAGATAGATGCCGGAGTCGATCCAGCCTTTGACGAAGAACTCGAGCCGGAGATCGAAGTTCTCGTAGGTCTTCGTGGTGGCCAGCCACGTGGGCGAGTTGGCCGCCTCGGTGACGAGAATGGCTCCCTCCTCAACGGCGAAGGCGGACTCGGGGCCTTCTTTGACCTCCCAGCCCTGAAGCGTGCGCCCATCGAAAAGAGCGTGGAAACCGGACTCGTCCTGACCCAGCAAGGGCGTGGCGGCGAGAGCAAGAAGATGGCGGCGGGTAAACATGTCACTTGGCATTATCCGCCAACCCGGAGCGGTTCCGGGTTGGCGGATACAGCCTGCTTACTGGCCGCGGTGGTGACCGAAGTGCCCGCCGCCCATCCGGCCACCCATCCGGCCGCGCATCCCCGGTCCCCCCGGCCCTTCGGGCCCCTCCGGTGCGCCGGCAATCAGGTTCAGCCGCTGCGCCGCGCGGATCTCTCCCTGCAACTGCATCGCCTCTTCGAGCGTCTTCAACTTCGCCTTCTGCTCAGCCGACAGCAGCGTCAGCACCGTCTGCCGCGCTTTGGCCCGGCCCTCGGCGATCTGCTTGGCGTAGGTCTGCCCCTCCAGTACGAGACGCCCCACGGCCGCCGAGTCCGGATTGGCCTGGCTGGACAGGCTGCGCAGGTTCTGGCGATTGGTCCGGAGCTTATCGGCGAGATCGCGAGTAGCCTGCATGGCCGAACGGTTGGCGTCCTGAATCGAAGCCACCTGAGCATCGGTCAGGTTCAGGAAAGTTTTCAGTTCATTAACGGGCGGCTGCGCCAGGGCCACCGCCGCGGTGAATGCGGGAATCAACAGGGATAGTAGTTTCATCGGAACTCCTCTCAAGGGAATCGGTTGGTAACCGTCTCTATACCGATAAACGCAACTGCCAGAGAGAAGTTGTTTAAGGATTGTTAAGTATCTGGGGCCGCTAAAACTCAAAGCGCATACTTAACTGAATCTGCCGTCCGGTCCCTCGCGTTGTCGTGATGCGCCCGAAGTCGCCCCGTCCCCGCACCGCGGCCGGCACATTGAAGTTCGGCCGGTTCGGCAGGTTGTAGAAGTCGCTCCGGAACAGCAGCCCGTACTTCTCTCTGATGGCCCACCGCTTGTTCACCGACAAGTCGATATTCACCTGCCCGGGACCGAACCCCACCGCCCGCGCCGCGTTGCCGAAAGCGCCCACCGCCGGCCCCGCGAAACACGCGGTATTGAACCACTGATTCAAGGCCTCCCCCCGCGTCCTTCCCCCGGCCAACCGCGGGTCGCACGTCAGGTTCGGCCGCGGACTCCCGGCGAACGTGTTCGTCAGGTTAGTCTGCTCAATCGCCCCCCACGGGGCGCCCGAGAAGAACTCGGCGATTGTCCCGATCGACCAGCCTCCCACGATGCCATTCCATACCGGATGGCCCGGATCCACCGGCTTGCCTTTCCCGATGGGCAGTTCATAAACGCTCGACCCGATGAAGCGGTGCCGGATGTCGTTGCCCGAGTAGGAGCGATCCAGACTCCGCAGTTCCGGATGCGTATAGCCGTTCCCTTCCCCGCCGGCAAACTCGCTACCGCCTTCGATGTTATCGAGGAACTTAGCCCAGGTATAATTCGCCAGGAGATTGAAGCCGTTGGCGTAGCGCCGCTCCACCTTCAAATTCATGGCGTGGTAAGTGGAACTGCCCCAGTTCGGCGTCAAACGGTTCACGGCGTTGAACTGGGGAAACAGGCGCGCCGTCTGGCTCTGGGTGGCGGGCCCCCGTCCGTTGACCAGCGGAATCACGTTGATGTTGACGGCCGCGCCGCCCAGCTTACGGCCCAGGTTGCCGAGATAGGCCGCCTCCAACAGCATGTTGCCGGCCAACTCCCGCTGCACGGTCAGGTTGTACTGCTGCGAGTAGCCGTTGACATGGTTCTGCGAAATGAAGTCTGGGGCCGACCGCGGCGCCTGCCCCACGCGCACCGCGCCCCAGGCCGGCCCGATCGGCTCCCGGGTTCCCGTGGGCAATCCCGTCCGGAACAGAAACGCCGGGGTCAGGCCGCCGTCCGGCGAGGTGAAGGAAAAATTTGAACCGAAGCCCTGCGAAAGCGTGTTCACCACGGCGCCGAAGTAGCTGCCCAGATAGTTGATGCCGTAGCCGCCGCGCACCACCGTCCGGGTGCCTGGCTTCCAGGCGAAGCCAAAGCGCGGGGCGAGGTTGTTGCGGTCAAACGGATGGGCGTACTTGCCGAGGCCGTCGCGCCCCGAGAAGGTCACCACGCCCGGGGTTCCCGACACCGGATTGATCGCCGTGCCGTTGAAGCCGCTCTGGCGGTTATCGATCCGCTCCCAACGGGGGGTATCGAGTTCCCACCGCAGGCCCAGGTTGAACGTCAGATTTCGGGCCACTTTCCAGTCGTCCTGCACATAGAAGCCGTAATAGTCGGTCCGCGCTTCGAGCAGGTCCGGTTTGCTTTGTCCGGCGCTCGTGGTCCACCCGAGCAGAAACGCCGCCATGCCGCTGCGCGTTCCGCGGTCGTTGAAGGTAAAGCTCCCGCCGCCCGACTGCGACAGTTCGTCTTTGTTCAGGGAGTACCGCATTTCAAAGCCGGTCTTGAGGGTGTGCTTGCCCTTGATCAGGGTGAGATTGTCCACCAGATGGTGGGTCAGAATCGGGGTCTGAATCCGCTCGTTCGGCCCGACGCTGAGTCCCGCTTGCCCCGTCACCGCGATCTGCGGGAAGGAGTTCTCATCGACGCCGCGCAACCCGATTTTCCCATTGAAGCCCGAGCCGGTGCCCGCCGCCCGGTTGATGTGCATGCGGCGGGAATAGGCGTAGCGCACCTCGTTCAGCACGGTCGGCGCAAAATTGTGCATCCACGAACCGAGCGCCGCGTGGATCTTGTTCTCCCGGATGCCGGCCCGCGTATCGGCGATGCGGTCCGGGTAGGCGCTGGCGATGTCCTGCGGCGCCCGAATGACGTTGTAGCGGCCGAAGACACGGTCGTTGTTGCCGAGCGCGTGATCGACGCGCGTGGTCAGCGAATCCTGCGTCAACTTGTCCGACAGGTTGACGGTGTAGTTGGCGCTGGGCGCCCGCGTGATGTCGGAGGCGATGTTGGCTGCCGGGTAGAGCCCCACCAGTTGCCGGGCGATGGGATCGATCCGCGTGGCGGGAATGACGTTGCCCGGAAACGGCTGCGCGTTGACCGGGTCAAACACGGCGACGTCCCGGCGGTTCGAGAAATCGCCGGTCCGCTCCGGGGCGTGGGGCATGATCAGGCCCGAGATGGTCACCCCGTCCCGCCGCCGCGCCCCTTCGTAGTTGGCGAAGAAGAAGGTGCGGTCCTTGCGGATCGGCCCGCCGAAAGAGGCGCCGAAGATGTTGTAGCGCAGCGGGGCCTTCCGCGGCGCGAAAAAGGTCCGCGTGTCGAGCGCCTGGTTGCGCAGAAACTCATACGCCGCCCCGTGGTATTCGTTCGTCCCCGAACGGGTCGTCATCAGAATGAGCCCGCCACCCGCCCGGCCAAACTCGGCCGAAAAGTTACTCATCTCCGCCTTGAACTCCTGCAGCGATTCGGCCGGCGGATTCAACTGCAACTGCGCCACGCCCAGCGACATGTTCTGCACCACGGCCCCGTCGAGCTGCCACATCTGGTTCTGGCTGCGCCCACCCGCCATTGAAAACATCGGCACCTGCTCGCCGCCCGTCTCGGACGTAAACGTCACCGCGCCCAGCAGGCGCACGAGCCCCGCGGTCCGCCGGCTTTCGAGCGGCATGTTCAGCACGGTGGTCCGCTCAATCAACTGGCCCACCGAAGAGGTTTCCGATTCGAGCAGCGCCGCCTGCGCCTTGACCTCGACGGTCTCAGAGACCGCGCCGACGCTCAGCCGCAGGTCCACCGTGCGCGTGATGCCCGTCTCGAGCGTGAGGCCCGCCTGCACGGCACGCTTGAAGCCCGCCTTCTCCACCGAGACCTCGTAGCCGCCCGGCAGCAGCGCAGGAAACAGATAGTTCCCTGCCTCGCCCGTGGTGGCTGTCGTCGTGACGCCCGTCTGCACGTTGCGCGCGGTCACCCGCGCACCCACCACGACCGCCCCGCTATCGTCGGTTACCAGCCCGGCCAGCCGGGACTGGGTCTGCCCCATCAGCAAGCATGGCAACAAACTCAAAACCGCAAGAACCCGCGTACAATTCATCGCGCCACTCTACCACAGTCCCTGTGCGGCCGGCGCAGGCCCGGCTGGCCGCTTCCCAGACCATTGAAAAAAATAATTGGCTATTTTTCAACGCCATAGGAAATCAAGAGAAACGTTTTCCGCAACTGGTGCGGCCACACTCAGGGCATGAGAATGACTCTTGCTTTTGTTCTGATCTCGACTCTGGGAACGCAGACGGCCAGAGCGCAAACGGCAGATCGCGCGCAACTCCTCAAGGCCAACGCACAAGCGCTTAGCGCGCAGCGGGCCGGCGAGTTCGACGTGGCAGAGAGCCATTGGCGTTTCGCCCTGCGCCTGGCGGCGCAGTTGCGGCCGGAGCAGCGGGATCCAGCGGACGAGGCCGTGTTGCATGGGAACATGGCCGCGCTGTACGCGGAACAACAGGAGTTTTCTCAAGCCTGGGTGGAATGCGAGCGGGCACTCGCATTCCACCGAACGGCGGACCTGCTGAACGGAGCAGGCATCATTCTGCAAGGGCTCGACCGGTTACCGGAGGCCGAAGCGGCGTATGAAGAGGCACTGCGCCAACTCCGGCCGGGGACGCTTGCGGCAGCGCGCACGCGGTTCAATCTTGCCACGCTCTGGGCGAGGCAGGGTCGCCGGGCCGAGGCGCTTTCAGAAATGGAGGCGCAGCTACCGCTGCTTGAAACCGACCCACTTACGCACGCCACGGCGCTTTGGCATGCTTCGGTGCTCACGAGGCCGGAGAGAGCGCGGGCGATGCTCCTCCGGGCGCAGGAACGGATCGACCAAGCGGGAGCGGGCAACGTATATTTGCGGCGAATGATTCTCGAGGCGCGCGCGGAGCGGGAGACGGAAAAACGAATGGCGAGAAAACTGCGGGCGGAAGCCAACCGTCTACGGACACCGCCAAAGGCCGGGGTGTCCGTAGAGCAGTTGCGGCGCGAAGGTTACTGAGGCAGGATGTCGTAGGTGGTGGTGCCGGCGACGCGAACCTTCTCGTAGGCGGCCATCCAGACCTTGTGATAGGGGTTGGCGGTGTAGGTCTTCAGCGACTCAGCCCCACCTTCCATGGCGAAGCAGGCGCCGTAGGCGCGCACGACGCGGTTGGCCTTCGCCATCACGTCCTTCTCCCCACCGGTGAGCTTCTTGCGGGACTCGGCGTCGACGGTGAACTGCGCCAGGGGCGCCCGCAGCTTGCCGGCCCACACCATCTTGATGACGGGAATGTTCTTGGGCAGCGCATCGGTGGCGGCGTAGAACGCCTTCCAGTCGGCTTCGCTGGCCGTTTCAATCGGCGTGAACGCGAAGCAGTGCATCATCGTCTTTTCGGCGGCCGCGGCAAGGCCGGCGGTCATCGTGAGAGCGGCAAACAAGGTAAACAGTTTCATAGGCGGATTCTCCTCGGGATATCGTAGCAAGTTCCTCGCGCCAGCTAACGGGCCTTGGCAATCGCCTCGGCATTGGTGGCGGGCAGCCAACGCGCGAGCTTCTCTTTGACGGCCGACAGTTTGGGATCGGCCGCGAGGTTTTTCCATTCGAGCGGATCCTGCTTGTGGTCATAAAGCTCCTCTTTGCCGTCCTCATAGCGGATGTAGCGCCACTCCTCGCTCCGCACCGAATGGTTGTTCCGGAAATAGGTGGTCACGGCCGGACGCTCCCACTTCGCCTTCGGATCGGCCAGCAACGGCCGCAACGAGACGCCTTCCAACTCCTGCCGCGCCGGCAAGCCGCACAGATCCACGAGGGTGGGGTAGACGTCCATCAGGCTGACGGTGCGGTCGCACCGGCTGCCCGGCTTGGTCACGCCAGGCGCGACGACCATCAGCACGTTGTGGGTGGCCTCTTCCCAGAGGGAGAACTTCCGCCAGTGCAGCTTTTCGCCGAGGTGCCAACCGTGGTCGCTCCAGAGGACGATCACCGAGTTCTGCCGGAACGGGCTCTTTTCGTAGGCATCGAGGAGGCGGCCCAACTGCGCATCGGCAAAAGCGATGCAGGCCAGATAGGCCTGTACGGCCTGCTTCCACTGCCCGGCGCCGGTGATCAGCTTGTGGTCCCCGTCGGGCTTGGCGTACTTCCGGCCGATGGGCGGCACGTCGTCAAGATCGTCGCCGTTGATCTTCGGCAGCACGATCGAATCGAGCGGGAACAGATCGAAGTATTTCTGGGGCACGTACCAGGGAAGATGGGGCTTGTAGAGGCCGCAGGCGAGGAATAGCGGCTGGTCGCGCGGGGTGTTCATCTGCTGGACCACCCAATCGACCACCTGAAAATCGCCCATCGCTTCCTCGCGCACCGTCAGCGGCGCCCAGTCCAGATTGGCGGCGTTGAGCCCGTTCATCGACTCGCGCGGGGGCAGCGGGTCCACCGGCTTCTGCTTGGCCTTCGACGGATAGTAGTCGGCCCAACTGGCGGCGTCCGGGAAGGAGTCGTGGTAGATCTTGCCCGAGCCTACCGCGCGGTAGCCGTGGGCCGTAAAGTACTGCGGCAGAGTAACGGCCTTGGCCAGCGCGGGCGAGTTCCGCCACGGCTGGTTGTTGTCATAAACGCCGGAGGTGGAGGGGCGCACCCCGGTCATGAGCGCGGCGCGGGAGGGGTTGCACAGCGGCGCGGCGCAGTGGGCGTTGGTGAACAGCGTCCCCATGGCGGCGAGCCGGTCGAAGTTGGGCGTCTTCGCCTGCGGGTGGCCGCCGAGGCAGCCGATCCAATCGTTGAGGTCATCGACGGCGATAAACAGTACGTTGGGCTTGGCGGGAGCGGCCGGGGCCAGCGCCGAGGCGCCAAGAGCGGCGCCAAGAGAAGCAAGGAAGGCTCGTCTTTGCATGACAGTCCTGATAGCATAACGCAGCATGCGTCCGTTCCTTGCTCTCTTCACGCTCCCGCTGCTGGCGGCGGATCCGTTTCTGCTGCTCCGCGAAGGCGATGCCGCCACCATTGATGCCCGCGCGGCGAAAGCCGACGGGACAACGGCTCTGATGTACGCCGTGCTGACAGCCGACGCCGCGGCCGTGCGCAACCTGCTCGAGCGCAACGCGGACGTCAACGCGGCCAACCGCGAGGGCTACACCGCGCTGCACTTCGCCGTCTTTGACGAGACCAAGACGGCGCTGTTACTCGCCAAGGGCGCCCAGGCTAACGTGGCGGCCGTCAATGGCGTGACGCCGCTGCTCGCCGCCGCCGGCCGGTCCGGCGGCGCGGCCGTTGTCCAGCAGCTGCTCGCCGCCGGCGCCGACGCCAACGCGGCCAACCGCGCGGGCATCACCCCGCTCGACCGCGCCGCGCAGGCCGGCGACGTAGCAACGCTCGAAGCGCTCTTCGCCGCCGGGGCCAAACTCGCGCCCGGCAGCGCCGCGCTCTACCGCACCGTCAAGGTCAGCTGCCTGCCCTGCGCCGAACTGCTGCTGGCCAAAGGTGCCGCGGTCGACCAGCGCGGTGACCGCGGGGAGACCGCGCTGCACAACGCCGCCATCCGGCACCACGTCCCGCTATTGCAGCTGCTGCTCCGCCGCGGCGCCGAAGTGGACCTGCGCGACAACCGCGGCTACACGGCGCTGGCGCGCGCGGCGATCTCGTTTGACCGCGACCCCGCCGCCGTCGCCCTGCTGCTGAAGGCCGGGGCCAAGGTGAACCAGGTGGAGGAGGACGGCCTGACGCCGTTGACTCTCGCGCTGCGCTTTGACAACGGCCCCATCGCGCAAGCCCTGCGCGCGGCCGGCGGCCGGGGCGAGGCCGAAAAGCTTCCGGCGCCTTCCGCGGCGCCGGCCAAGTCCGTCCGCGAGGCGCTCGCCCGCGCCATCCCCTTGCTGCAGACCACCGGCCCGGCCGTTTGGAAGACGCGCGGCTGCACCAGCTGCCACAGCAACCATCAGCCGGCCGGCGCCATCGCCATCGCCAAAGAACACGGCATCGGCTTTGATGAAGCGGCGGCGCGGCGGGAGCTGCGCGTGCTGGTGGCGATGGAAACCATTCGCACCGCGGCGATGCGTACGGGCTTCGTGGTCCCGGATATTACCGCCTACGTCCTCGACAGTCTCGCCAAGCAGAGTTACCCGGCCGACAAGCTCACCGACGCCGAGGTGCAGAACCTCGCGTTTCTGCAGGGGCCGGACGGTTCGCTCCGCACCAACAACTACCGCATTCCGCAGCAGTACAGCAACGTTGGCCTCACCGCCTACGCCGTCCGCGCCTTTAGCGTCTACGCCATCCCGGGGCGCGCCGAAGAGTTCGCCAGCCGCGCCGGACGGGCGCGCCGCTGGCTTGAGCGGCAGAAGCCCGTGGGCGTCGAGGAGCAGGCGCTGCGGCTGCTGGGCCTGCGCTGGGGGCAGGCACCGCCGGCGTTGATTCGCGCGGCGGCCGCTGATTTGCGCCAGGCGCAGCGCGAGGACGGCGGCTGGGCGCAGATGCCGTATCTGCCCACCGACGCCTACGCCACCGGCATCGCCCTGCAGGCTCTTGACGAAACGAACCCAAAGGCCATCGCCTATCTGCTGCGAACCCAGTACCCGGACGGCTCCTGGTTCGTGCAGACGCGGGCGCATCCGCTGCAGCCGAAGATGGACAGCGGCTACCCGTTCGGCTACAACCAGTGGATCTCGGCGGCCGGGGCCAGCTGGGCGGTTGAAGCGCTGGCTAAAGCTGTTTCGCCGCAAAAATGATCTGGCCGGTGTGCTGCTGGAAGTGGCCGACAATCTGGTAGATGAGTTCAAGCACGGTGGTGACGCCGGCCGGCACGGTGAGGCCAGCCGGGACCGGCTCGGGGAGCCGCCCGGGCGGCAGCGCGGCCAGCGTCGCCGTCGCCTCGGCGAGCGTGGCGCGGAGGAGCCCCGCGAGGTCGTCATGGCCGCTCGAGGAGAACTCGGCCTCGCGGTCGCGGACATTGGGCTGACCACCGAGGCCATGGCCGATGTAGTAGCGCACGTTGCCGCACAGATGCAGCACCAGGTTGCCTACCGAGTTGGCTTCGGCCCCGCTCTTCTGCCAGAGCCGCTCCGGGGGGAACAGCGGCAGCCGGTCCTGAATCATCCGCTCCATCTGTTCGAGCTTGCGGACCGAATGGCCCAGGAAGAGTACATCCACCGATTGCGTCATGCCAGAATCCCCTTGACCACTTCGCCGCTGATGCCCGTGAGCCGCACGTCGAGCCCCTGATACTTCACGGTCAGGCGCAGGTGGTTGATGCCAAGCAGATGGAGCATGGTCGCGTGGAGATCGTGCACGCTGACCGGGTTATCCACCGCGGCGTAGCCGAGTTCGTCGGTCGCGCCGTAGACCGTACCCGGCTTGATGCCGCCACCGGCCATCAGATACGAGAAGCCTTTGATGTGATGATCGCGCCCGTCGCCGCCCTGCGACATCGGGGTGCGGCCGAATTCCCCGCCCCAGATGACGAGCGTATCGTCGAGCATGCCCCGCTGCTTGAGATCCTTAATCAGCGCCGCGGTGGGACGGTCCACTTCGTCGGTCTTGTAGCCAACGCCTTCTTTGATCTTGTTGTGGTGGTCCCAGTCGCGGTGATAGAGCTGAATGAAGCGGACGCCGCGTTCGGCCAGGCGCCGGGCCAGCAGACAGTTCGAAGCGAAGGAGCCGTCACCGGGCTTGGCGCCGTAGGCTTCGAGCACGCTGGCCGGTTCCGCGCCGAAGTCCATCAGCCCCGGGACGCTCGATTGCATCCGGAATGCCATCTCGTATTGCGCGATGCGGGTCTGCACTTCGGGGTCGCCAAGCGACTGCTGCTCCAGGCGCTGCAGGGCGGTGATGGCTTCGACGGAGTGCTGCTGCAGCTTGGCGTTCATGCCGCGCGGATTGTCGATGTAGAGCACCGGATCGCCGACCGACTGGAACTTCACGCCCTGAAACTTCGAAGGCAGCATGCCGGCCGACCACTGCCGCGCGGCGATGGGCTGGGCCTGGCCGCCGCGGCCGTTCGAGACAAGCACCACGTAGCCCGGCAGGTCCTTGGCCTCCGTGCCGAGGCCATAAACGGCCCAGGAGCCCATCGACGGGCGGCCGGCGAGAATGGAGCCCGTGTTCATGAGCGTGTGCGCCGGGTCGTGGTTGATCTGTTCGGTCCACAGGGAGCGGACCAGGCACAGATCGTCGATGATGCCGCCAATGTGCGGGAGCCGGGCGGAGATTTCAATGCCGGACCGGCCGTAACGCTGGAAGGGGTGCTGCGGGCCGAAGCAGAGCAGGGGCTTGCCCTGGAGCTGAGCGATCTGCTGGCCCTTGGTGAAGCTTTCGGGCATGCCCTGGCCGTGCATGGCGGCGAGTTTGGGCTTGGGGTCGAACAGTTCAAGATGAGAGGGGCCGCCGGCCTGATAGAGAAAGATAACGCGCTTGGCGCGGGCGGGATGGTGCAGGCCGGGGCCGGCGCCCAGCATCGATTGCAGCGCGGTGAGTCCGAAGCCGGCGGCGGTGCGGCCGAGAAAGGCGCGGCGGTGTAAAGGGGTCATGGATCAGTTCCTCGTCACAACGCCGTGCAGATTCAGAACGGCGCGGGCGACCGTCAGCAGCGCGGCGACTTCGACATCGTGTTTCGGGGCCAGGCGGGGCGCTTCGCCCACGCGGAGCAGTTCGGCGGCGGAGGCCGGGGTGAGTTCGGCTTTGGCCTGGGCGTACAGGCCGCGGAGGACTTCGATTTCCGCGGCGGTGGCCGGGCGGTTGAGCGCGGTCTGATAGGCGAGCTGGACGCGGCCGTCAAAGGTTTTGGCCTGTGTGAAGAGGCGCTGCGCAAAGGCGCGGGCGGCTTCGACGAAGACCGGGTCGTTGAGCAGGACGAGCGCTTGCAGCGGGGTGTTGGAGCTCGCGCGGTTCACGGTGCACTCTTCGCGGGACGGGGCGTCGAAGGTCATGAGGGCGGGGTGGAGGAATGTACGCTGCCAGTGTACATAGAGACCGCGCCGGTACTGGTCCGGACCTTTGGTGGCCGAGTAGTCGCGGATGGGATAGTTGAGCGCGGCGAGGTAGCCGTCGGGTTGCGGGGGCCGGATGCTGGGGCCGCCGAGCCGTTCGGTGAGCAGGCCGGAGGCGGCGAGGGCGATGTCGCGGACCGCTTCGGCTTCGACGCGGAAGCGGCTCTGGCGGGCGTAGAGGCGGTTGTCCGGATCGCGTTCGAGCATCTCGGGGGTGGGCGCGGAGGAGCGCTGGTAGGCCTCGCTCAGGACGATGGTGCGGATCAGCTTTTTGATGTCCCAGTCGCGCTGGAAGTTGGCGGCGAGGTGATCGAGGAGCTCGGGATGGGTGGGCCATTCGCCCTGCGAGCCGAGATCGTCGAGCACCTTCGACAGGCCCGTCGAGAAGAGCTGGCGCCAGGTGCGGTTGACGAAGACGCGGGCGGTGAGCGGGTTGTCCGGCGAGACGATCCAGTTGGCGAGATCGAGGCGGGAGGCGCGGCCACTGGTCGAGAGTTTGCCGAGGAATTGGGGGATGGCGGGTTCGACGACGGCGCCCGAGTCGTCCATCCAGTTGCCGCGGGGGAGGATGCGGGTGACCTCCGGCTGGCCGCTTTCGGTGACGACGACTTTAGGCAGGGTGGCGCGCAGGAGATCGTATTCGAGCTGGGCTTTGGCGCGGGCAAGGTCGCCGGAGTGGAAGGCGGCTTCGCGGCCGGTGACTTCGGCGGCGAGGGTAGGCTTCTTGGCGTCGAAGGGGGCGGGCCAGGCGAGGGGTTCTTTCGAGAGCGCGAGGCGGAAGCGGCCGGTGGTGGCGCGGCGGAAGGCGGAGTCGTGATGGAGGCGGACGGTGAGGCGGCCGCCGCGGAAGGGCTTGGCAAAGCGGAGGGAGAGAACGGCGGCGCGGGGGTCGCCGTAGGTGTTGACGCCCCAACCGGTGCCGGGCTGGCCGTCGAGGGCGGCCATGGCCGGCAGGTCTTTGGTAGAGAACGTCGTGTTGGTGGCGGCGAGAGAGAGGGGGACGCTGGCGGTGACTTCGGTGATGACGAGGCGGTCGGCGCCCCGGGCCATATTGGCGCCGGGAAGGGTTTCGTCGGACTGGATTTCGAGGGCGAGGTGGGTCCAGGGGCCGGGGGCGGCTTCGAGGGTGACGGTGTAGGTGGAGTTATCGGGATTGGGGCCGGAGGCGATGAGTAAGTTGTCTTTCGCGAGCTTCAGGACGGCGCCGTTTGATGCCTCGAACCGGGCCGGCGTTTGGACGACCCAGCCGAAGGTTTCCGCTTTGGGAACGGACTGGGGCTTGAGGAGGGCGGCGAGTTCGGCGAGGCGTTTTTCCTGAGCCGGGGTGGGCAGGAGGAGTTGTTTGCCCCAGGAGTCCTTGCCGCGGTCGGGGACCAGGCCGGTCTCCTGGATGTCGGCAAAGAAGGCCTTCATGGCGTAGAAGTCTTTGGCGAGGTAGGGGTCGAACTTGTGGTCGTGACACTCGGCGCAGCCGAGGGTGGCCCCGAGCCAGACCGAGGAGACGGTGCGGACGCGGTCGGCGGCGTACTTTGCGAGGTACTCTTTGGGCTGGATGCCGCCTTCGGCCGAGGTGCGGGTGAGGCGGTGGAGGGCGGTGGCGGTGCGCTGCTCGCGGGTGGCGTTAGGGAGCAGGTCGCCGGCGAGCTGCTCGCGGGTGAAGGCGTCGAAGGGCTTGTTGGCGAGGAAGGAGCGGAGGACGTAGTCGCGGTAGGGCCAGGCGGGGAAGGCGTTGTCGCCGTGGAAGCCGCAGGTATCGGCGTAACGGACGGCGTCGAGCCAGAGCATGGTCTGTTTTTCGGCGTAGCGGGGCGAGGCGAGGAGGCGGTCGACGATGGCTGCGTAAGGTTCGCGGGAGGCGAGTTCGGCGGGGGTGGGTGGGAGGCCGGTGAGGTCGAGATAGAGGCGGCGGAGGAGGGTGGGGCGGTCGGCGGCGGAGGCGGGGGTGAGTTTGGCGGCGGCGAGGGAGCGATTGATGAAGCTATCGATGGAGCCGGGGACGGGGCGGAGGGGTTGGTAGGCCCAGTGGCCTTCGTATTGGGCGCCTTCGGCGACCCATTGGGTGAGGAGCTGCTTTTGGGTAACGGTGAGGGTTTTGTGGGCGGAGGCCGGGGGCATGAGCCTGGGGCCGGTGGCTTCGATGCGTTGGATGATGAGGGAGTTTTTGGGGTCGCCGGGGACGATGGGGGCGCCGGCGCGGCGGGGCGCGGTGGCTTCGTTTCGCAAATCGAGGCGGAGACCGGCCATGCGGGAGCTTTGGTCGGGGCCGTGGCAGCGGAAGCAGGTGTCGGAGAGGATGGGGCGGATATCGCGGTTGAAACTTACTTCCGCGTGAAGGGAGAGGCAGAGGAGGGGGAGCAACCGGAGACGCCACATGGTGAAACCATGATATAGCGGGCTCAGAGGCTGCGGAGAGCGTTGCGGATATCCCGGCGTCCGTGGATGAAAGCAACGATTTCAAGCGGCGTGGAGGAACGGTAGACGATTAGCCACGAGTAAACCGGAACGAAACGAACGGGACGCAGGGAAAGTTCTGGCCGCGGAGTACCCTGACCCGGCATCGCCGCCAGACTCTCGCAGCGGGCGAGAAGTTCGGATTGAATACGATCAGCAAGCTCCTCGCCGGCATGCGTGGCGAGATGCTCCCAGATGGCCGCCAGGTCTTGTTCGGCCCGGGGCGAGAAACGAAGGGTCCTCACGAGGCGGCGTTGTTTTGGCGCCAGGCAGCCTTGCGGCGGTCAAGAGTCAGCAGGACCTCGTCGAGCGACCGGCCCTCTCCCCGATCCAATTGACCGAGCCCTTCGTCAATGTGGGCGGCAGCGGCTTCATCATACCGGCCGGCGAGTCCGGAGAGAGCGGCATGGACGCAGGAGGCGATGGATTCATAACGGCCCGAGGCGACGAGCGACTCGAGCATCTGAGCGTCTTCGGCGGAAATCTCGATCGTCATACCGCCAGTGTGACACAAGGCGGACCGAGCTAGGCGCCCTGGATCTCCACCCAGTGGACCGTGGTTTCGACGCGAGCCTGGACGTCGATCACCACGTAGCCGCTCACGCCGGGACGCAGTTCGCGCTCGCCGTTGAAGCGGATTTCGGCCAGTTCGCCTTCGAGTTGAAAGACCGGCTTGGGGGTTTCCAGCGCAGGGCCGACGTGGACGCGGAAGCTGGCCCAATCGCCGGGGCGGAGCGACTTGGGCAGTTGGGCGCCCTGCGCCTCGCCCGGGGCGTAAGTATCCGAGTAAGTGACGATATGCCGGCGCGGTTTGTGGGCGAGCGTCGAGAGGCTGCCGCACTCGCGGAGTAACTTCGGGTAGTTTTCATGGTCCGGCATGGAGGTCTCCGAATCCATGTAATTGAATAAGTAGACCCTGTCGGCCCCGCGGGAGAGCAGCGAGGCGGCGGCGCCGCGGGCCGTTTCGAGGGTGTTGAACTGCAGCGGGCGGTAGGCGTGGTAGGGCCGCAGGAGCAGTTCGAGGCCGGCGGCCAGAATGACCTGGTCCCCGGCGAGGCGCCGCCAGAGTTCGATGGGCATGTCCGTCTCGATACTCGCCCAGAAGGGCGTCACGACGAGCATCTGCACCAGGCCTTCGCGGGCCCAGCGGGCGCCGTCCATGCCGAGTTTGACGGCCGTTTCCGGCCGCGAGGGGACACGGGCGCCGAGGGCGATTTTGTGGCCGCGCTTCTTCTCCCAGGTGTTGAGCAGACGGCGGGCGCGGCGGACGAAATCGGTGAGGATTTCGACGCCGGCGGCTTCGTGGCCGGGGCGGAAGTGGAAGCCGAAGCGCATCCAATCGAGTTCGAGGCCGGCGAAGTCGTAGCGGGCGCAGTACTCTTCAAGGAGGGCGAAGTGGTAGTCGCGGACGGCCTGGTGGGAGAAATCAAAGGCCCGGTCCCGCCAGTCGACGGCGCGCCAGGGGACGCGGCGGTATTCGGGGTGCTCGCGCCAGAAGGTCGAGTGCATGAAGCTGTCGGGGTCGTCGACATTATGCAGATCGTTCATGCGCATGGAGATCCAGGGCGCCAGGCCTTTTTGCCGCGCGCGTTCGATCCAGATGGAGTAGGGATCGAGGTTACGATTGGCGAGGTCCCAGGCGGTGTGGACCCAGCGGCGGACGCTGGCGCGGCTCGCCGGGGCGGTGGAACGGAACAGGGGCTGATCGTCGGGGCCGGTGGGGTCGTAGCCCTTCCAGATGGGGTCCCAGACTTTGCTGGCGAAGCTGGTGCGCTGGGAGTTAGCCGAGAGGAGTAACTCGCGGACCTGCGTGCCGGCGTACTGGTCGACCCAACTGGCGACTTTCTCGCGGTCGAGTGGTTGCCCGGCGCGCGAGTAGAAGTAGTGGCTGTTGTCTTCGTTGAGAGTGAGGGCGGTGGATTTGGCCGGCAGAGCCAGCAGGAAGAGTTGACGTCGGGTCATGCGGATTCGGTGCTCATGCCGGGCGCCTGCGGGGCGAGGATTTCCCCGTTGACCATGTTCTTCTGCGGTCCGCCGGTCTCCATGTAGATGGCATTGGGCATGGTGAGGAGCATGTTCATGTTGGCCGAGCCGCCGCCGTGGCTGGCGAGTTCGAGGCCGGCGGCGTCGGCGAGGGCGGCGATTTCGAGCCATTCGGTGACGCCGCCGGCGCGGCGATTGTCGGGCTGAACGACATCGGCGCCCTTGCGGGCGATGAGGTCGGCAAAGGCGTATTTGGTGTAGAGATTTTCGCCGGTGGCGAGGCGGATATCGAGCTCGCGGGCCAGTTCGGCGTAGCCTTCCATGTCGTGCGGCGGGAGCGGCTCTTCGTACCAGAAGGCGCCCATCTGCTGATAGAGACGGCCGCGGCGGAGGGCTTCGTTGCGGTTGAAGACCTGGTTGGCGTCGAGCATGACGCGGGGGCAGAGGTCGAGGGCGATGCGGAGGCGGCGTTCGTCATCGGCCAGGGAGTAGCGGCCGGTCTTGATCTTGATGGCCTTATAGCCGTGGCTGAGGGCCTGTTCGATGGAGCGCTTGTACTTGGCGAGGTTGTCGTCGTTATCGTAGTACCAGCCGCACATCGAGTAGCAGGGCATGCGGTCGCGGTAGGCGCCGAGCATCTTCCAGACGGGCAGGCCGGCGTGTTTGCCGAGGATATCCCAGATGGCGATGTCGGCGGCGGAGATGGCGAAATGGACGACGCCGCCGACACCGTGATACTCGAGTTCGCGCCAGAGCTTGGCGCGGATGCGTTTGGGGAAGGCCGGGTCTTCGCCGACGAGCAGGGGGCGCAGCTCCTGTTCGAGGATGGTTTGGACCACCTGCGGCCCGCCCTTGATCATGCCGAAGTTGGAGGTGGCGTAGCCGGTGATGCCGGCGTTGGTTTCAAGGCGCAGGGTCACGGTGCCCGCGTCGACGCCGAGCTTGTGGATGGCGTCGTAGTTGGGCTCGCGGGGCGGGTTGATCTTGAGTTCGGTCCGGAGGCCCGTGATGCGGAGTTGTTTGGCCTGTTGGGCGGCGAGGGCGAGGGGGCTAAGCAGTAGCGTGCGACGAAGCATGGGATAATCCTATCGCTTCGTTCATGGCGCCTTGGCGGTAGCCTTCGCAGTCGATGGTGACGTAGTGGAACCCGAGCGGTTTGAAGATGTCCTTGAAGCGGAGGGCCATCTCCGGGGTGAAGGCGCGGGGGAGTTCGTCGGTGGCGAATTCGAGGCGGACGAGGTCGCCGTGGAAGCGGACGCGATACTGGCGGAAGCCGAGGGCTTTGATGGCCTCTTCGCCGTCTTCGACGGTTTTGATCACCTCTTTGGTGACGGCCGTGCCGTAGGGGATGCGGGAACTGAGACAGGCGCTGGCCGGGCGGTCCCAGGTGGGCAGACCGGCGCGGCGGGACAGTTCGCGGATTTCGGCCTTGGTGAGGCCGGCTTCAACGAGCGGCGCTTTGACGTTGTGGGCCTTGGCGGCGCCCTGGCCGGGACGCCAGTCGCCGAGGTCGTCGACGTTGACGCCGTAGACGACGTTTTCGATTCCACGTTCGAGGCAGACGGCGTCGAGGCGCGTGAACAGTTCGTCCTTGCAGTGGAAGCAGCGGTTCTTATCGTTCCGGACGTAATCCGGGTTGTCGAACTCAAAGGTTTCGATGTACTCGTGACGGATGCCGTACTGGCGGGCGAAGGCTTCGGCGTCGCGTTTGTGAGAGGCGGGAATGGAGGCCGAGTCGGCCGTGATAGCGACGGCGTTATCCCCGAGAGCTTGGACGGCGGCCCAGGCCAGGTAGGCCGAGTCGGTGCCGCCGGAGTAGGCGATGATCACCCGCCCGAGGCCGCGGAGGTTGGCAAACAGCGACTGCTCTTTGCTTGCCAGCGCCACGGCATCGATGGAAGGGGAACCGAGTTGTACCAGGGAAGCCATGAGCTTATCTTACTGGACTTCGGATTCGGCATCCGGTTCGGGGCCGGAATCGGGCACCTTGCAGGCGGCGGCGACGCGGTCGCCTTCCTCCATCTTGACGAGACGAACGCCCTGGGTCGACCGGCCAGCCTGCCGGATTTCGCCGGACTCGATGCGGATGATCTTGCCTTCGGCGGTGATGATCATGAGGTCGGTATTGTCGGTCACCTTCATCAGAGCCATGACATGACCCACTTTGTTGGTGGTCTTCATGTTGATGACCCCGAAGCCGCCGCGATGCGTGAGCCGGTAGTCTTCGATGGGGGTGCGCTTGCCGTAGCCGTTCTCGGAGATGGCGAGCATGAGGCCTTCGGCCTCGGTGACCTCGGCGCCGACGATGTAGTCGCCGACTTCGAGCGCCATCGATTTGACGCCGCGCGCGGGCCGGCCCATGGGCCGCACCTCGTTCTCGGCAAAGCGAATCGCCATGCCCTGGCGGGTGCCGCAGAAGACGAAGCTGTTGCCATCGGAGATCATGGCCTGGATCAGTTCGTCGCCTTCGTCGAGGGCGATGGCGATAATGCCGCGGGCCATGGGGTTATCGAACTCAGTCAGTTCGCACTTCTTGATGACGCCGTTGCGGGTGACCATGATGACGTATTTGCCGGCGGTGAACTCCTTGACCGGCAGGAAGGCCTTGACGCCTTCGTCGGGCTGGAGGTTGATCAGGCCGGAGATGTGCTTGCCCTTCGAGGCGGTGCCGGAGTCCGGAATGACATAGTTCTTGAGCCAGTAGAGGCGGCCCTTGGTGGTGAAGATGAGCAGGTAGTTATGCGTCGAGGCGATGATGAGGTGCTCGACGACATCCTCCTGGCGCGTGGTCATGCCGATGCGGCCCTTGCCGCCGCGGGTCTGCCGGCGGTAGGTATCGACGGCGGTGCGCTTGAGGTAGCCGCCGCGGGTAACCGTTATGGCAACGTCTTCCTGTTGAATGAGATCTTCGAGCAGGATCTCGCCCGTATCCTCGATGATCTGCGTGCGGCGTTCGTCGCCGAAGTCCTTGCGCATCTCCTCGAGTTCGCCGGTGATGACTTCGCGCAGGCGCTTTTCCGAGCCGAGGATTTCGAGATACTCGGCAATCATGCGCTGGATCTCCTCGAGTTCCTTGAGGATCTTATCCTGCTCCATGCCGGTGAGGCGCTGGAGTTGGAGTTCGATGATGGCCTGGGCCTGGCGTTCGGTGAACTGGGGGCCGGTGGCGTCGACGAGGGCGGCGTAGCCGGCGGCCTCTTCGGGGGTGATAAAGGCCATCAGGCCGTCGCGGGCTTCGCGCGGGGTGCGCGAGGCGCGGATGATGGCGATGACCTGATCGAGATTCTGCAGGGCGCGGCGGAAGCCGAGCAAAATGTGTTCGCGCTCGCGGGCCTTGCGCAGCAGGTAGTTGGTACGCCGGCGGACGACTTCGACGCGATGATCGATAAACCGCTTGATCATGTCGACGATGCCGAGTTCGCGGGGCTGGCCGTTGACGATCGAGAGCATGATGACGCCGAAGTTCATCTGCATCTGCGTGTGCTTGTACAGGTTGTTCAGCACGATGTCGGCCTGTTCGCCGCGCTTGAGTTCGAAGACGATGCGCATGCCGTCGCGGTCGGATTCGTCGCGGATCTCGGAGATGCCTTCGATCTTCTTCTCGTTGACGAGGCCGGCGGTGGCCTCGATCATGCGGGCTTTGTTGACCTGATAGGGCAGTTCGGTGACGACGATGGCTTCGCGATCTTTGCCCGACTTTTCGATGTCGGCTTTGGCGCGCATCTTGATGGAGCCGCGGCCGCGGCTATAGGCGTCGAGGATGCCCGAGCGGCCGAGGATAAAGCCGCCGGTGGGAAAGTCGGGCCCGGGGACGATGGCGAGGACTTCGGCTAGGGTGGCGGCGGGGTTGTTGACGAGGAGAATGGTGGCGTCGATGATCTCGCGGATGTTGTGGGGCGGGATGTTGGTCGCCATGCCGACGGCGATGCCGGAGCTGCCGTTGATGAGCAGGTTCGGCACGCGGGCGGGAAGGACTTCGGGTTCGTGTTCGCTATCGTCGTAGTTGGCCCGGAAATCGACGGTTTCCTTGTCGATGTCATCGAGCATGGTGGCGGCGATTTTGGTGAGCCGCGCTTCGGTGTACCGCATGGCGGCGGGGGGATCGCCGTCGACCGAACCGAAGTTACCCTGGCCATCGACGAGGGGATAGCGCATCGAGAAGGGCTGGGCCATGCGGACGAGGGCGTCGTAAATGGCGCTGTCGCCGTGCGGGTGGAACTTACCCATGACTTCGCCGACGATCTTGGCGGATTTGCGAGTGGGGCGGTTGTAACTGAGCCCGAGTTCACTCATGCCGTACAGGATGCGGCGATGCACCGGTTTCAAGCCGTCGCGCACATCGGGCAACGCGCGTCCGATGATGACGGACATGGCGTAGTCGAGATACGACTTGCGCATCTCGTCTTCGATGTTGACGGGGATGAGAGCCGTATTGTTCGCGCCGGGGACGGGCGGATTGGGATTCTGTTCGTCGGCCAAAGGTCGCTCCTTACAAAACTTGACCTATGATAACAGATCAAGCAGAGGTAAGTCCTGTATTCTATTAAAGATGCGACGTGGAAGTTGGCGCTTGTTTTGCCTTTTGTTTGCCCTGGGAACGGGTGTTGCGCAGGAGGCGCCGCCGATGGGGGCCGTGAGCGGCCGGGTGGTGCACGGAATGACAGGCGAGGCGGTAGCGAAAGCGCTGGTGACGCTCTCCACCGAGCGGGGCGCCGTGCAGGCGATGACCGGAGCCGACGGGGCGTTCCGGATTCCGGCCGCGCCGGGCGAGTACCGGCTTTCGGCCACGCGGAATGGATTTTTGCGGGCGGCTTACCGGACCCGCGTGAAGGTAGAGGCCGGGCAGACGGTGAGCGGGATTGAGTTCCGGATGAGCCCGCAGAGCGTGGTGGCGGGGCGGGTGGTGGACGAGGACGGGGACCCGGTGGAGCGGGCGTTTGTGGCGCTGGTTCCGGCGCGGGGCAGCCGGGCGGCGGCGCGGCTGGGGCCATCGCCCGGGGTGGCCACCAATGATCTGGGCGAGTTCCGGCTGGCGGGAGTGGCGCCGGGGCGGTACTACCTGGTAGCGCGGCGGGAGGGAAGTTTTCTGGCGCCCGGCAGCGCGCAGGAGTATGGGTATCCGGCCACTTACTATCCTTCGGCGCGAGAGGAGAGCAGTGCGGCGCCGGTGGTGGTGCTGGCCGGGCAGGACGCGACCGGCTTGACGATTGTGCAGCGGCGGACGACCATGCAACGGATCCGCGGGCGCGTGCAGGGGACCGCTCCGGGCGGGGGGCGGGAGGGCTACCAGGTGATGGTGACGACGGGAGGAGCGGGGATGGCGCAAATGGGCCGCGGCGGGTTCGCCGGGGGGGGCGGGCGCGTTCGGGGGGATGGGGCGTTCGAGACGGCGGGGTTGCCGCCGGGCTCCTACACGCTGCTGGTGGTGCAGTTCGGGCAGGGTGCGCCGGTGGTGGTAGGCCGGACGACGGTGCAGTTGAGCGACCGGCCGGTGGAGAACCTGGTGCTGTTCGCCGGGGCGCCGCTGACGGTGCAGGGGCAGATGCGGACGGATACGGGGAGCCCGGCGGATTGGACCAAGGTGCGCGTGATGCTGGGTGGGGCCGGGTTGGGGATCGTGGAAACCACCGGTAAGCCGGACGGCACCTTTGTGCTGGCGCGGGTGGGTCGCGATGTCCTGCCGGTGAGCGTGACGGCGCCGCCGGGCACCTACCTGAAGGCGATTACGATGGGCGGCCAGCCGGTGCCGCGGATGAGCCTGGATCTGACGGCGGGGGAGGCGGCGGCGCCGGTGGAGATCCTGTTCGGAACCAAGCCGGCGGTGGTGAGTGGTCAGGTGACGGGGGCAAAAGGGGGACTGGTGTGGCTAACCGGGCCGATGCCGAACGCTCCGGTGGTAGCGGCGATCGATGAACAGGGGCGGTTTCGGCTGGGTGGGCTGGCGCCGGGCGAGTACCAGGCCTTGGCGCTGGAGACCGCCGAGATGGTGGCCGAGATGGACGAGGAGAGGCAGCGGCAGATGCAGAACCGGCTCACAGCGGTAAAGGTGGGCGAAGGGGAGACGGCGACGGTGAGCTTGCCGCTGGTAACGCAGAAGGAGTTTGAAGGCCGGCCCTGAGCTCAGCTACTGCTTGCCGTGCCTGGCTTCGAGCGCGCTGAGGTACTGTTCGATGGTCGCGGCCTGGTTCAGAAACAGGTGGAAGACGAAGCGGAAGATGGGGTGGTAGATTTCGCCGTTTTCGGTGAGGCGCAGGCGGGTGCCGGAGCCGGCCGGGCTGAGTTCGTAGGTCCAGACGCCGGCGAAGGGCTGGTCGTCCCCGGTGAGGCGCACGACGAGGCGGGAGGGCGGCTGACTTTCGGTGACGGCGTAGGAGATGGCTTTGCCGCTGCGCTCGACTTCGCGCCAGGCGGGCAGGCCGTTGACGGGCGGCAGGACATCGACGCGGGAGAGGCCGGGGCGCAGGTTGGGCGCGTTCGAAAAATCGGTGATGGTGGCCCAGACGGTGGGCGGCGGTGCGGCCAGGACGGTTTCCCGCGTGGCGGCATGTTTCTCATCGAGCAGAAGGCCGATGCCGACGACGGCGCCGAGCACCAGGAGCGTGCCGAGCGCGATGCGGAGCAGGAACCGGAAGTAGCTCGCCAACATCGGGACTAGAGCGAAATCCGGGCGCCGGCGGCGGCGCGGGAGGCCAGCAGGAGGTGGGCCAGATGGACGGCATTGGCCGAGTCGCGGGGAGAGCAGACGATGGGCTGCTTGCCTTCATTGACGCATTCGGCGAAGTACTGGATTTCGGCGGCGTAGCCATCGACGGTGTCGAGCGGCAAAGTCTCTTTTTCGCCGTCGAACTTGTAAAGGGTGGGGGGGCGGTTGTCGGTGGAGTAGTCTACGGTGCCGCCATCGGCCGAGACGGTGTACTCCATCGAGAAGGGATAAGACTTGGGATGGTGCCAGCCGCCCGAGACGACGACGGAGGCGATGTCGGGGTAGTGGAGGGTGGCGTTCAGAAAGTCAATGCCGGCGTTGAGGTCTTCATAGCCGGTGGCGCTGACGGCGGTGGGCAGGCCGAACAGGTGGAGGCACATGTCGATGTCATGGATGAGGAGGTCGAAGACGCCGCCGCCGGACTTGGCGGAGTTCTTGAGCCACTGGCTCCAGAAGGGAGCGGCGCAGCGGCGGCGGAAGAGGGCGGCACGGACCTGGCCGAGCTGGCCGCTGGCGAGTTGGGCACGGAGGGCAGTGTAGGCGGGGAAGAAGCGGAGGACCTGGGCGGTCATCAGGACGCGGCCGGCTTTTTCTGCTTCGGCGATCATCTCGTCGCACTGGGCGAGGTCGAGGGCCATGGGCTTTTCCACGAGGACATGCTTGCCGGCGCGGAGGGCGGCGAGGGAGAGCGGCGCGTGGAGGTCGGTGGGCAGACAGAGGTCGACGGCGTCGATGGTGGGGTCGGCGAAGGCCTCTTCGGGGATGCGGTACTGTTTGACGTTGGAGAAGTCGAGGACTTCGCCGGGGCCGCCGAGGTTGCCCTGGATGGCGCTGAGGTCGCCGGCGAGTTTCTTGGGGTCGTTGCTGACGACGGCGGCGAGTTCCACGCCAGGAAGGTTCTGCAGCGCCTTGAGATGGGTGCTGCCCATAAATCCGAGTCCGATGACGGCGAGTCGCATAGTAACCCTCTATTATGACTCGGCGGCCGGCGGGGCGGTGGCGCCGCGGAGCTGGGCTTGCCGGTAGCGGGGCAGTTTGGCGAGGACGAGTTCGTAGGAGGTGCGCAGGAGAGGTGCGAGTTGATGACGGGGGAGGGCGGCGGTGGGTTCCAGCGCGACCCACTGGCGGCGGGCGAAGTAGGGGGCCTGGATGATGCCGGGCAGTTCAGTGAGTTCGCCAAAGGCCTCTGGCGGACACTTGAAGCAGAGCATGACGTCATGGTTTTCGAGACTGAGGGGTTCGAGACTGAGGGGTTCGAGGCTGAGGATGGCGAAGATTTTTCCGTCGATACAGAAAGCCAGTTTTTCCCACTTCATTTCCTCAGTGGCGCCCGGCAGTTGGCGGCAGAAGGTACGGACCCAGGAGAGGCTCATTTCGACCTCAGTGTACCACCGGGAGGGAGGGGCAAAACTTGCGCTCGCCGGACGTGGTTCGATAGAAGAGAGGCAGTTGTTTTTTTATCAATTGGCTGGGGCGCAGAGCGGCTTCAGCGGGAGCGTGAATTCATGCAACTTCGAGTCCTGGCGTTTGTATTGGCTGGAGGCAAGGGCACCCGCCTGTATCCTCTGACCAAGGAACGCGCAAAACCGGCGGTACCGTTTGGCGGCCGCTACCGAATCATCGATTTCGTGCTCAGCAATCTGGTGAACTCGGGGGTCTATTCGACCTATGTTCTGATCCAGTTCAAGAGCCAGTCGCTGCTCCAGCACATCCGCGACGGGTGGGAGTTCAGCGGACTTTTGAAGAACCACTTCGTGATTCCGGTGCCGGCGCAGATGCGTTCGGCCGGCGAGACGTGGTACCGCGGCACGGCCGATGCCGTGTACCAGAACATCAACCTGATTGAGCAGGCTGACCCGCACCTGGTGGTGATCTTCGGCGCCGATCACATCTACCGGATGAACATCCGCGAGATGATTGAGTTCCATGAGCAGAAGCGGGCGCAGGCGACGGTGGCGGCCATTCCCGTCGACAAGCAGTATGCGAGCGAGTTTGGCGTGATCGAAGCGGGCCACGACGGCCGCATCCATGGTTTCCATGAGAAGAATCCCAATTCACCCACCATTCCCGGCAAACCGGACCAGGTGTTCGCCTCGATGGGCAACTATGTTTTTTCGACCGGCCTGCTGCTGCGCGAACTCTACGCCGACGCCGAAAACGAGAACTCTTCGCACGACTTCGGGCGCGACATTCTGCCGTCGCTCGTCGGCCGGAGCGAGCTGTTCGCCTACGATTTCCAGACCAACCGGATTCCGGGCGACCCGCCCGGAGCGCAGTCCTACTGGCGGGACGTGGGGACGCTGGAGGCCTACTACGAGGCCAACATGGACCTCCGATCGGTGGACCCGGCGCTGAACCTGTACAACCGCGAATGGCGGCTGCGGACGGCGGGGTACGAAGATCCGCCGGCCAAGTTCACCTTCGATGAGGAGGGGCGGCGCGGCGTGGGCATCGACTCGATTGTGGCCGGCGGTACGATTCTTTCGGGCGGATCGGTGAAGAACTCCGTGATTGGCCGCGGCTGCCGGATTCACGCCGGGGCGATGATTGAAGATTCGATCGTCTTCGACAACTGCGACATCGGCCGGCGGGCGAAGATCAAGCGGGCGATTCTTGACAAGAACGTCCGCATCCCCGAGGGCGCCACGATCGGCTACGATCTCGAGCAGGACGCCAAACGCTACCACGTGACCGAGAGCGGCATTGTGGTGGTGGAGGGCCATCGCAGCCACGTCGACGTGGCCACGATGCAGGTTTAAGCGGGCTTTTTCTTTTCGACGAAAGAGAGGCCGAGGCCGACGGCGATCACCACCAGGCAGCCAATGACGTTGTACCAGAGAAACGACGTCATACCGCTGAAGTGGAGCGCAAAGATCGCCGTCTCGCCCGCGATGACCCCGATAAAGGCGGCCCAGGGGCCGACGCGCCTGGTGTACATCGCCAGGACGAAGACGCCCAGGATGCCGCCGTAGAAGAGCGAGCCGAGCAGGTTGACGGCTTCGACGAGCGAGCCCATGTTACGCGCGAACTGGGCCGTGACGACGGCGTAGATGCCCCAGAAGGTGGTGGCGACGCGGGCGGCCCAGAGGTAGTGGCGGTCGTCGGCGTTGCGGTTCACGTAGCGGCGGTAGACGTCGATGATGGAAACCGTGGCGAGGGAGTTGATCTCGCCCGAGATGGTGGACATGGCGGCGGCGAGAATGGCGGCGATGACGAGGCCGACGAGGCCGGCGGGCAGGTAGTTCGTGACGAAGTTGAGGAAGATGTAGTTGGTGTCGTTGAAGCCTTTTTCGCCGAGCACGCGTTCGGCGAGTTGGGAGCCTTGTTTGCGCACGCCGTCGAACTCGGCGGCGGCGGCCTGGTAGGCTGCTTTATCCTGAGCGATGTTTTCGGCGGCGGCGCGGCGTTTGGCAAAGGCGGCATCGTAGCGGGCTTTGAGTTCGGGATACTCGGGCGCCTTTTCAATCTGGGACTGGGCGTGTTTCTGGAACAGCAGCGGGGGCTGATTATAGGTAAAAAAGGCGAAGACGATACAACCGGTCAGGAGGATGAGGAACTGCATCGGCAGTTTGGCGACGCCGTTGAACAGAAGGCTGAGGCGGCTCTGCGCGATGGAACTGCCCGTGAGATAGCGCTGCACCTGGCTCTGGTCGCAGCCGAAGTAAGAGAGCGCGAGGAACATGCCGCCGAAGATACCGCTCCAGAGGTTGTAGCGATCGTTCCAGGAGAAGGCGGTGACAATGGGGTTGATCTTCCCTGCCCCGCCGGCGACTTCGAGAGCTCCGAGAAAACCGACGTGGGCGGGCAGCATCCAGACGGCGGTGGCGAGCGCAATCGCCAGACCGAACATCATGATGAGCATCTGGTAGAAGTCGGTCCAGGTGATGGCCTTGACGCCGCCGAGAGCCGTATAGAGCACGACGGTAACGCCCATGACGATGGTGGTAGCTTCGGCGGACCAGCCGAGGATGACGGTGAGCACGATGGCGGGCGCCGAGAGGGCCAAGCCCACGGCCAGCCCGCGCTGAATGAGGAAGAGAATACTGACGAGCAGGCGGACTTTGCTATCGAAGCGCTGTTCGAGATACTCGTAGGCCGTATAGACATTGGCGCGGTGGAACACGGGAACGGCGGTGACGCTGAGGATGACCATGGCGATGGGCAGGCCCAGATAGAACTGGACGAAGCGCATGCCATCGACGTAGGCCTGGCCGGTAGTGGAGATGAAGGTGATGGCCGAAGCCTGCGTGGCCATGATGGAGAGGGCCATGGCGTACCAGGGCATGGTGCGGCCGGCGCGGAGGTAGTTGTCGGTCGTGTTGCTGCCGCGGGCTTTCCAGAGGCCGTAGAAGATGACGCCGCCGAGCGAGAGAAGGAGCACGACCCAGTCGAATAATCTCATGACCAGGCCCGGCCGAACCAGTAGAAGAGGGCAATCAGCACGGCGAGATAGATAAGGACCGCGGCGTAGAGCCGGGGCCAGGTGCCGAGAAAGGGTGGCGGTTCATCAATCATTGTTTGCCTGCTGAATCATGGTTTGCCTGCCGAGAGGAGATTGGCAAAGATGCGGAAGGCGCCCGGGACCCCGTTGGGCAGTTGGCGGAACCAGCTCAGCGGACTGAAGACGTAAGCCCCCTTCCCGATCGGAGCGTACAGGGTTCCGCCCTTCATGGGTTTCTCGCCAGGATCGTTCATCGTGAACAGACTCGTGTAGCGGTCGTCGAAGCGGGAGGCGAAGTAGAGCCCGCGCTCCTGCACCCAGCCTTCAAAATCCTTGTTGGTGATGCGATTGGGCTTCTGCAGCAGCGGATGGGTGGCCGGGAATTCGACCGGGGCCTCCTCGACGGTGACCCGCTCGTTGGCCGTCGTGAAGGGATAGGGGCCGGCCTTTTCGAGGATCTTCGGGTTGCCGCCCCAGAAGCCGCCTTCGACAACGTTGTACTGAACGAGAACGGTGCCGCCGGCGGCGGCGAAATCGTAGACGCGCTGGATGTTGGCGCGGAGATCGGCGCGGGTGTTGAAGGCGCGGACGCCCGTAACGATGGCGTCGAACTGCTGCAGGTTGCCGGTGGCGAGGTCGCCCGCCGAGAGCAGCGTGACCTCGCAGCCGAGTTGGCGCAGCGCCTGCGGCACCTCGTCGCCGGCGCCCATCACGTAGCCGATCTTGCGGGAGAGGGTTTGCACGTCGACCCGCACGGCCTTGGCCTTGGCTTCGCTGAAGACGGCCTGCGGAGGAATGTGCGGGTATTCGACTGACACCATGGAGAGGGAAAACTCGCGGCCATCGACTTCGACCGCGGCCTCGAGCGAGGCGGTCGACTCCCGCGCGGGCGGGGTGACCTGGAACTTGACGGTGGTCTGTTCGGCGGCATCGGCGAGCGCGAAGGGCTGCGTGGCGGGCTGGACGACCCAACCGGCCGGGGCGCGGAGGCGCGCGATGCCGCGGGCGCCCGGCTGCATGGCGGTGATCTGCAGGGAGACCTCGCGCGGCTTGGCGGTGGCGAACAGATAGGACTTCTCGCCGAGCGCGACCGTGGCGGGCGGGGCGAAGACGAGCGGGCGGGTGAGCTCGCCGTAGATGCGGTCGGTGTAGCGATGCCAGACGGGGCGGGTAAGTTCGAGCGGCTCTCCGGCGACGGTGAGTTGGAAGCGGGCCGCGAGCGCCGCGGGTTGCTCGGCGTCGGCAAGGACGGTCTGGTCGTCGATGGAATACAGGGTTTCAAGCCGCGGCCGGGCGAGCCAGTATTGGCGGGTGAAGGGCTGCGCGGCGGGCACCTGGACGGTGGCGGCCGCGACCTCGTTGCTGCCCTGGGCGAGCGGCTTGTTGATGGTTTGCGGCTCGAGAATGGTGGCGCTGGTCCAGGATACGGCGACCGGCGAGCGGTTGATGGCGAGCAGGCGGACGTTGAGCGGGGCGCCGGGGACGGCGTAGTACTTGTCGGCGCTGGCGTCGACGAACAGGCCGAGGCAGTCGGCGATGGTCTCTTCGAGGGTGCGGAGCTGGGCGGGGACGGCGGGGTGGCTCAGCTTGGCCATGGCGCGGTGGGCGGCGAGCAGGGTGGGGACGATGGCGTGGGGCTGGCGCGGGTTGAAGGCGGCGAGGGCGGCGGCGAGGAGTTTGGCCGTTTCGGCGCTGCCGGGGACGCGGGCCCAACTGGTGTCGACCCCTTCGAGCAGGTCGCGGGTGGCCGGTTCGCCGGCGAGGTTAACGAAGTAGTTCCTCTGTGCTCCGCGGTCTTCGCGGGCGCCCATGGCCTGGCTGCGGTGCTGGCTGCGGGAGATGGCGGCGACTTCGCCGAACGAGAGGCCGGTGAGGGGATCGTAGACGCCGAGGTCGAGGGAGATCTTGTCGGGCATCTTTTCGGCTTCGGCCTGCATTTGGGGGGTGAAGGCGGCGACGTTCAGCAGCAGGCGTTTGGCTTTCCAGGGCTTGAGCTTCTGGTCGGGGAAGCGGGCGGGGTCGGCGGCGGCGGCGAAGGCTTCGCGGCCGAGCAGGGAGGAGGCCTGGTGCTGGCCGTGGCCGTCGCGCGGGGTGCCGGAGAAGCGGAGGACGATGACGTCGGGCTGGAAGCTGCGGATGTGGTAGACCACATCGCCGAGGACCTTTTCGCGGTCCCATTTCGCGAGGGTTTCGGCGGCGGTCTTCGAGAAGCCGAAATCGATGGCGCGGGAGAAGAACTGTTCGGCGCCGTCGACGCGGCGAGCGGCGAGCAGCTCCTGGGTGCGGATGACGCCCATCAGTTCGCCCTGCTCACTGCCGATGAGGTTCTGGCCACCTTCCCCGCGGGTAAGCGACAGGTAGGCGGTGCGCAGATGGCGGCCGCGCGCGAAGTAGGCCAGCAGTGCGGTGTTTTCGTCATCCGGGTGCGCGGCAATCATGAGTACGTTGCCGACCGTTTGCAGCCGTTCGAGCGACAACTGGATCTTGGCGGAGCCGGTAAGCGGGCGCTGGGCGAACCCAGACACCAGGGAGCAGACAAGCAGCAGACCGATTCGGAGCAGAAACATTCCTCCCTAGTTTACCCGGATACCCGCGAGTAGTAATAGACTGTGGATCATGAAGTGGCTACTCCTGTTAACCGCCGGCGCGCTGATGGCCGCCGATACGAACTGGCCGCAGTGGCGGGGGCCGCTGCAGCATGGCAACGCGCCCACGGCCAGGAACCTGCCCGTGCAGTGGAGCGAATCAGAAGGACTGCTCTGGAAGACGAAGATGCCGAGTTGGAGCGCGGCCACGCCCGTGATCTGGGGCGATACGATCTACGTGACCACGGCCGAGGCGGGATTCGCCAGCGCCACCTACGAGACGCGCAACCTGCGCCGGGCGGGCGAGCCGACCAATGACAAGATTTTTTTGCTCGCGCTGCGGCGGAAGGACGGCAGCGAGAAGTGGCGCGTCACGATCGACAACGGGAACCGGCTGTGGCGCAAGCAGAATTCGGCCTCGCCCTCGCCGATTACCGATGGCCAGCACATCTGGACGACCACCGGGCACGCCCGCATCGGCTGCTACACGGCGGCGGGCAAAGAGGTCTGGAAGCGCGATCTGGTGGCCGACTACGGTGAAATCGGCATCAACCACGGCTACGCCTCCTCGCCGCTGCTCGAGGGTGACCGGCTGTATCTCAACGTGATTCACGGCTTTACTACCGAGAAGCCGTCCTACATCCTGGCGCTCGATAAGAAGACCGGCAAGACGCTCTGGCGCCACGAGCGCCCGGCGCCGGCGCAGAAGGAGTCCAAGGACAGCTACTCGACGCCGCAAATCGCGATAGTCCAGGGGAAGAAACAGCTGATCATCACGGGCGGCGATATCGTGACGGGCCATGAGCCATCGACGGGGGTGGAGTTGTGGCGGATCGGCGGGTTTAACCCAGGGGCAAATCCAGCGAACCGGACGATAGCGTCGGCCGTGGTAGTCGGCGACATTGTCGTTTGGGGGGCGAGCCGGGGACGGCCTTTTCTGGCGCTGCGGGCGGGCGGCAAGGGCGACATGACGGGCAAGAGTGAGATCTGGACCAACAACCTCGGCCCGGACGTACCGACGCCGGCCAGCGACGGCAAATATTTGTACGTGCTCAACGATAAGGGCATCATGAACTGCCTGGAGATTGCCAGCGGCAAGGTGGTTTACGAGGGACAGCGGGTCGAGTTGGGCACCTACAGCTCTTCGCCGCTGCTCGCCGACGGCAAGCTGTACTGCACCAACGAAGAGGGCGTGACGACCGTGGTGCAGGCCGGGCCGGAGTTCAAGGTTCTGGGGGTGAGCCGCGTCGAGGGCTATACGCTGGCGAGTCCCGTGGCGGTAGGCGGCGAGCTGTACATCCGGACGGGCGAGGCGCTCTACGCGATCGGAAGGAGGTAGCGGGAAACTCCGCGGGAACGTTTTGCGTCTACCATTCGTTAGGGGAAACAGGAGCAATGGCAATATGATCTTCCGTGGTTTACTCGCCGCTGGTTTGTTTTGGGTTTCGTCCGCCCTGGGGGCCGATGCCGGCCTTTTGAATCTGGTGATGCCGGAGGCGAAGGTAATCGCCGGCATGGACGTGGCCCGCGCGAAATCATCCCCGTTCGGGCAGTTGTTCATGAAGAACATGAATCTGCGGGACGAGGATCTGGCCAGGTTCCTGGCGTTGACTGGATTTGATCCGGCGCGGGATGTGACCGAGGTCGTCATCGCTTCGGTCGATACCAACACCTCTGCGGGGGCGAACTCGCTCCTGCTTGTGCGCGGCAACTTCGACGGCGGCCGGCTGCGGGCGGCGCTCGTGCGGAACGGGCTTTCCGTGCTGCAGGTGGTGACTGGGGTCGAAATGCTGGCCAAGAAGGGCGAAAAGAGCGCGGTAGCCTTTGTCGATGCCAGCCTGGCCGTGGCGGGCGATGCGGCGGCGGTCAAGGCGGCGCTCGAGCGCCGGGCGGGGGGCATGGGTCTGCCGGCCGCGACCTACGCCAAGGCGCAGGACATGAGCCGCGAAAACGACGTCTGGATGGTGACCTCCCTTCCCGTATCGCAGTTGGCCGAGAAGATGCCGGAAAATGCTCCGGGGCAGCTGAACGGCATGATGAAGGGCGATATGTTCCGCAGCGTGGAGCAGGCGTCGATGGGGGTGAAGTTCGCCGCCACGATGCTCCATCTCACCATGGAGGCCGCCGTGCGCAGCGACAAGGACGCGACAGCCATGGCCGACGTGGCACGCTTCCTCGCCGGGATGGTGCAGTTGAACCGGGATAAGCCGGAGGTGGCCGGGTTAGCGTCAGCCTTTGATTCGATGAAGCTGACGACGCAGGCCCGCAACGTGCGGTTGACCATGAGCATGCCGCAGGCGGAGATCGAAAAACTGGTGAAAAGGGCGCAGCCTGCTCCGGTAAAGATTTAGCGCTGTTTCCTAACGCTCCGCCGCGATCTCCTCAAGCAGCCAACGGGCGCGGAGACTGGCGTTGCGCAGACCCATCTCGTCCGGCCGGGCCTTCTGCCGGGAGAAGACCTCCGCGGCCCGTGCCGCCGCTTCCGCGCACTCCCGGTGGCGCGCAAAATCCGTGGCCACACAGGCACCCCTCATCACGGCGTCCAGATACTCGGCGTTGGGGCCCTTGGCGAGGAGCCGTTCGGCCAGGTCGCCCCGTTCGGTGCGTTCGATGCGAATGGCGGGCCGTTCGGCGGGCATGCCGGCCAGGTCGTCGAACTCCGCCGCCCACCGCGAGCCCTGATCGGGCAGGAACTGGCGCACAAACTGGAGAATGCGGATGCGCATGGCCTGGCGCATCCCGCCGGCTAGCCGAACCTCCCCGATCCAGGCCTGCTCATAATCTTCGGGCGTTCCCCGGGCGGTTAGCGCGGCGGTGACGGCCTCAATGGCCAGCGCTGGGGCTACCGCTTCGGCGGCCCGCAATAGCAGCTCCACGTCTTCGAGCCGGGCCCGGTCGCCCGGAAAGTTGGTTAGCAAAAGGGGAAAAAGCTCCGGCTTTTCGGCCGCGGCGGGCACGTGAAACGCACCGGCGCGGATGGCCTGTTCGGCCAACTCCGGCCGCCGGCGGATGAGAAAACTGAAGGCGCGGCCGCGGTAGTCGGCCCGCCAGGCGGCGGCCTGGCGAGTGGGGGCTTCGGCCGCGTACCGCTGGGCGAGCACCGGGTCGACCTCGGCGAGCAGATCGGCAGCGGCGGCCAGGTAAAAGCCACGGGCCTCCTCCAGACGGGCGGCGCTTACGGCAAGCAGAGCCTGCTGCACGAGACGCAGGCGGGTGGGTCCGTCCGAGACGAGTTCGGCGGCCGAGAACAGCGTATCGGCCCGCATGAGCGGTGTTTCCAGCACCGCAGCCTGCTCCAAAGGCGGGAGCCAGTCCGGCGGGGCCGCGTTCGCGATCGCAACGATCAGGAAGGCGGCCCCCCGGAGCAACATCACGAGACCTACAGGACCGAGTCGGACCAGTTTTCGAGCAGCTGCTTCACGCGGCCCGTAAACTGATCGGCCAGGGCGCCGTCGATCAGGCGATGGTCGAAGGTGTTGGCGAGGTAGCAGATGGAGCGAATGGCGATTGCGTCGTTGATGACGACCGGCTGCTTTTCCACCGTACCGACGCCCAGAATGGCGACGTTCGGCTGGTTGATCATCGGGGTAGCGAAGACGCTGCCGAAGCTGCCGAAGTTGGTCACGCTGAAGGTGCCGCCCTGGATGTCGGCGGGCTTCAGGTTCTTGGACCGCGCGCGGGCAGCAAGGTCCACGATCTCCCGCTGCAGGCCGACCACGTTCTTCTCGTCGGCGTGCTGAATGACGGGCACGATCAGACCGCCATCGAGCGCCACGGCGATGCCGATGTTGATGTCATTGTGGTAGACGATATTCTTGCCGTCGATCGAAGCGTTGAAGATGGGGAACTCCCGGAGCGCCTTGGCCGTGGCCGCGAGCACGAAGGGCAGGAAGGTGAGGCTGTAGCCGTACTGCGCCTTGAAGGCGTCCTTCTGCCGGTCGCGGAGTTTGGCCACGCTGGTCATGTCCACCTTGTGGACCGTGGTGACGTTGGCCGAAGTGGTCTGGCTGACGATCATGTGCTCGGCGATCTTCTGCCGCATGGTCGACATCGGTTCAATGCGGTACTTGGCCGCCTCGGCGCGAGCCGGGGGAGGCGGAGCGGCGGCGGCAACCGGGGCAGGGGCCGGGGCGGCCGCAGGAGCCGGAGCGGGAGCGGCCGGCGCGGGGGCCGGCGCCGCCTTGGCGGCGAGGTAGCTTTCGAGATCCTCTTTGGTGATGCGGCCACCGGCTCCAGTACCCTTCACATTGGCCAGATCGATGCTGTTCTCGCGAGCCATCTTCCGGACGAGCGGCGAGAGCAGCCCGAAGTCGGCCTCGGCGGGCTCAGCAGCGGGAGCTGGGGGTGGAGGCGCGGGCGCCGCCGCTACGAGGGCCGGAGCCGGGGGAGCGGGCGGGGGTTCCGGCGCCGGAGCGGCAGCCACGGGAGCCGGTGCCGGGGCAGCGACGCCGTCGCTGATCCGGGCCACGACGGTATTGATGCTGATCACCGCGCCGGCCTCAAACAGGGTCTCGGCCAGCGTCCCCGCAGCGGGGGAAGGAATCTCGGTATCGACCTTATCGGTGGAAATTTCAAATAGCGGCTCGTCGCGCTCCACTTTGTCGCCGGGCTTCTTGAGCCAGCGGGTCAGCGTTCCTTCCACAATACTCTCGCCCATCTGGGGCATCACTACGTCGATCATTCGGGTGGTCTCCTACTGGTATTCGTAAACTTCTGCAAATCGCCGGCGCACGGCGGCCTTGACCTCGTCCATCGAAACGGCCACGCCCAACTTGCGCAGCGACGTCACCGGCTTGGTCAGCCCGCACGGCACAATGTATTGAAAATATTGGAGGTCGGTCGTCACGTTCAGCGCAAAGCCGTGCGAGGATACCCAACGGCTCAGATGCACGCCAATGGCGCAGATCTTGGCGCCGCGGGTCCACACGCCCGTGGCCCCGGCCACGCGTTCTCCGGCGAGGCCGAAATCGGCCAGCACCCGGATGATCACCTCTTCAAGCGCCCGCACATAGGCGTGTACGTCGCGCTTCCATTCGTTCAACTGGACAATCGGATACCCCACCAGTTGGCCCGGTCCATGGTAGGTCACATCGCCGCCCCGGTTGGTTTCGTGGTATTCGATTCCGGTGGCCGCCAGCACTTCGGCAGAGGCCAGCAGATGCGCCGACTGGCCGTTGCGGCCCATCGTCACCACATGGGGGTGTTCCACCAGGAGCAGTTGGTCGCCGATCTCGCCCCGCTGCCGCTGCCCCACCAACTCCGCCTGTAACGCGTACGCCGCGCCCCAGCGCATAGCGCCGAGGTCGCGGACATCGCAGGTGCGGAGGGCAGCGGGAACCAACATGCGTTAGAAGTTGATCGCCTGCCCGTAAACGGAGTTGAACGCCTCGCCGAGCGCCTCATACAGCGTCGGATGGGCGTGAATCGTGTTGACCATTGTGTCGACCGTCGCCTCGGCTTCCATCGCGGCGACCGCTTCGGCAATCAACTCGTAGCCATGGGGGCCGATGATGTGCACGCCGAGGATCTCGCCGTACTTGGCATCGCTCACCACCTTCACAAAGCCTTCGTGGTGGCCCAGAATAGTGGCCTTCGAGTTGCCGACGAACGGGAACTTGCCGACCTTCACGTCATAGCCCTGCGCCTTGGCCTGCGCCTCGGTCAAGCCGACCGATCCGATGCCAGGCTCGGTGTAAGTAGCGCCCGGAATGCGGTTGCGCTTGATCGGCGTATACTCGCGCCCGGCGATCTTGGCGACCGCAATCAGCCCTTCCGCCGTAGCCACATGGGCCAGTTGCGGCGTTCCGGCCACCACATCGCCGATCGCGTACACGCCCGGTTCGGCCGTCTGCTGATCGGGACCGACTTTGATGAACCCGCGGTCAAGCTCGGCCTTGGTGTTCTCAAGACCAATCGATTCCGTATTCGGCTTCCGGCCCACCGCCACGAGCAACTTCTCAACGTGCAGCGTCTCCACCTTGCCGTTGGACAGCGTCACCTCGAGCGACACGCCCTGTTCGGTCCGCTGAATGTTGGCGGCCTTGGCGCCGGTTTCGACGCGAATGCCAATCTTGCGGAAGTACTTTTCGAGCTCCCGGGAGACGTCTTCGTCCTCGACCGGAACCACGCGCGGCAGCATCTCCAGCACGGTCACTTCCGCGCCGAACCGCTTGAAGATCGAGGCGAACTCCACCCCCACCGCACCCGCGCCGATAATGGCCAGCGACTTCGGCACCGCGGTCAGATTCAGAATCTCGATATTGGTCAGGATCCGGTCGGCATCGGGCGTCAGGCCCGGGATCATCCGCGCCTCGGAGCCGGTGGCGATCATGATGTTCTTGGCTTCGATCCGCCGGGTGCCCTCACTGGTCACCACGTCCACCTGGCCCGGGCCCACGATCTTGCCAAAGCCCCAGATCACCTCCACCTTGTTCTTTTTCATCAACATCTCCACGCCCTTGGCGTGCTTGTTAATGATGGTGGTCTTGCGCTGCAGCACGGCCGGGTAGTTCAGCCGCGGGTTTTCACAGCTCACCCCCTGCTCCTCCGGATGCAGAAAATAGTCCCACACCTCCGCGCTGTGCAGCAGCGCCTTGGTCGGAATGCAGCCGACGTGCAGACAGGTGCCCCCCATCTTCGGAGCCTTTTCAATAATCGCGGTCTTCAGACCGTACTGTCCAGCCCGGACCGCGGCGGAGTACCCACCCGGCCCACTGCCGATGATTACCAGATCATAAGCCATTGGTTTCAGTGTAACATCGCACTTGGGAGAGCCGTCCAAAACGCTGAGCTCATGCGCTGTTTTCTTCCCATTTTCGTTTGCCTGCTGCCGTGGGCCACACCCGCCCCGGCGGCGTCCTTTGAACTGGAGGCGATTCGCGTCACCGGCCTACGGCGCCTGCCCGAGGCCAACGTCATCGCCGCCCTCGGACTCCGCGTGGGCCAGCAGGCGGACAAGCCGGACTTCGACGCTGCGCAGCAGCGGCTCATCGACCGCGGCTTGTTCGCCAGCGTCGGCTACTCCTACAAGCCCGGCCCCAACCTCCGCGGCTTCGCCGTCACCTACGAAGTCGCCGAGATCGAAACCGTCTTCAGCTGGAAGTTCGAAGAGCTGCCCGGCCCGGAATCGGTGCTCGAACAGCTGCTGCGCCAGGATCCCCTGTTCGCCGACAAACTCCCGGCCACCGAAAACGTGCTCCAGCGCTACGCGCGGATGCTCTCCGAACACCTGAAGATACCCGTCATCGGGCGCGTCTACGGCGACCGCCCCGGCGACCCCTACATCGTGTTCCGGCCCAACCGCCCGCGCGCCGTCATCGCCCAGGTCGCCTTTGCCGGCAATAGCGCGGTCCCGGTGGCGGACCTGCAGATCAAGATGGCGTCGATCGCCGTCGGCACCCCGTACATTGAAGAGAACTTCCGCGAGCAGTTACTGAACCAGGTCAAGCCGCTCTACGAGATCCGCGGTCTGGTCCGCGCGGCGTTCCCCAAGATCGAGGTGACCCGCGCCGCCGACGTCGACGGGCTCTCCGTGGTCGTCCACGTGGTCGAAGGCGAACCCTACACCCTGGCCGACGTCAAGGTAGTGGGCGCCCCGCAGGAGTTGGCCGACGCGGGCGAATTCAAGCGCGACGAGGTCGCCAACTTCGGCCTGATCTTTGAAGGGGTCAGCAAGATGCGCCAGGCGCTGCGCGGCAACGGCTATATGAAGGCGGCCACCGAAGTGAAACGGACCTACGACGATGCCAAAAAGCAGGTCACCGTCTTCGTCCACGTGACGCCGGGGCCGCAGTACCGCATGGGCAAGTTCTACTTCACCGGTCTCGACATCGTCACCGAGCCCTACATCCGCAAACTCTGGGGCCTGCAGGAGGGTGCGCCCTACCGCGACGGCTACCCGAACCGCGTGATCCAGCGCATCCACGACGAAGGACTGCTCGACGGCGTGGGCCAGATCGAACCGAAGCTCGACATCGACGACCGAAAGCTCCTCGTCAACGTCACCATCCAGTTCCGGGGCGAGCCCAAGCCGGCGCAAAAGAAGCAGCGCCAACCCCAACCCTAACGCTGGCCAAACAGAACGCCCCGGCCGATGCGGGTCGGCCGGGGCGTTCTGTTACAACTTCGGAAACAGTTCCTAGAACTGATTCCAGAGGTACTGATTATAAACCTCGTGGTGGAACTGCACCTCCGAGGCCTTCACGAAAGTACCCAACTGCCGGGCGCAACGGTCCGCCGAGGCCTGCTTCAGATCGGCATACCGGTCCTTCACGTCCTTACCGAGCAGCTGCGTCGTCCAGTCCGCCGCGCGGAAGTTTTCAATCGCCGTGTAGATGTTATCCGGCAGATAGCGGTCCGCGTTGCGCAGGTTCTTGATCTTATCCGTGTTGCCGTCGAGGCCGGTCTTGAACACCGAATACAGCACCATGTACGGATTGGCGTCCGGACCCACCGAGCGAACCTCCACGCGGGAGCTCTTCTCGTTGCCGATCGGGATGCGCACCATCGAGCCGCGGTCGGTCGCCGAAGCCTTGATCTGGTTCGGGGCTTCAAAGTGGGGGTCGAGGCGGCGGTAGGCGTTCACCGAAGCATTCAGCGCGAGACAGATGTCGTTGCCGTGCGTCAGAATGCGGTCGACAAACTGCCAGCCGAACTTCGAGATCTTCTCCTCGCCCTTCGGATCCCACATCAGGTTTTTGCCGTTCTTCATCACCGACACGTTGGTGTGCATCCCGTTGCCATTGACGCCCACCACGGGCTTCGGCAGGAAGCTCGCGGTCATGCCCATGTTGGTCGCCACCTGCCGGCAGATCAGCTTGTAGATCTGAATCTGGTCGGCGGCAGTCACCACATCACCGTAGGTGTAGTTGATCTCAAACTGCGAAGGCGCAACTTCCGGGTGGTCCTTTTCGTTCTGGAAGCCCATCGCGCGCTGTACCTCGGCGCTGTTGTCGATGAAGGTCCGCAGCGGGTCGCCGGGCAGAGAGTGGTAGTAGCCGCCGGTGTTGACGTACTCGAACTTGCCCGTTTCATGGTACCGCCGCTCGGCGTCGGTGCCCTTGAAGAGGAACCCTTCAATCTCGTTGGCCGCGTTCAGCGTGTATCCATGCGAATCATAAACGCCGTTGGCAAACTGCTTGAGAATGCCACGGATATCGGCGCCGTAGGGCGAACCGTCTTTGTCGATGACTTCGCCAAAAACGAGCACCTTGCCCGAGCCGAAGTAGTCGGCCGGAGCCCAGTAGAAGGCGCCCCAGTCCATGGCCAGACGCAAGTCACTCTCGCGCTGAGCGGTAAATCCACGAATGGAAGAACCGTCGAAGGTCATGTTGTCCCAACTCTTGACAAGGAATTTCTTGTCGTAGTCGAGCATGTGCAACCGGCCTTCCAGGTCGCTGAAAAGCACCGTTACGGCCTTGATGCGCTTCTCGTCGGTGAGGTACTTCAGACGCTCTTCTTGAATCTGGTGAGCGGGAACGCGATTCTTGCGTTGCTCCTTGGCATGCAGATTCAACTCTTCCAGCTCTTCATACGAGAGCGATAAAAAGTTGCGCAGTTCGTTCGACATCAAACTCCTCGGGTAGGGGGTACGGTAGGCGCTCTCAACGGCGTGCGGCCCCCGTCGTCCCTCAAGTATAGCGTTGGAATCCGGATTGAAGCCGCAATTGGCCAAACAGAAAATTTTATCGACCCTATCGCGTCCGCTGATAGGTCTCTCAAAAATAAAGTTTTAAGGCAAACTGCGCCTCGCGCGGAGAATTCCCGTGAGCGCCCCCGGGACGCCAACGCCACTCAAGCCGGACCCACAACACCAATCAGCTTGGCCGGCCAAGTACCAAACCAGCGGCGCCGTGAACCCTCCTGCCTTTCCACGCCACGACCCTAGGAAATCAGCGTCAGCACGAACAACGTAATCGGCATCGAAAACAGGCTCGAATCCAGCCGGTCCAACCATCCCCCGTGCCCCGGCAGCAGCGTCCCCGAATCCTTCACCCCCGCGCCCCGCTTCAGCGCCGACTCGGCCAGGTCCCCCACCTGCCCCGCCACATTCCCCGCCACCGAAACCCCCAACGCCACCGTCCACGGCGTTGCCGGCAGGAAGTATTCCACAAACACCAAACCAAACACGCTCGCCAACAGCACCGAGGCCACCGCCCCCTCCACCGACTTGCCGGGACTGATGCGAGGCGCCAGCTTCCGCTTACCCACGGCCCGCCCCACAAAATACGCCGCCGAATCCCCCACCCAGTTAATGGCATTCGCAAACAGCACCCAATACGGACTGATCACCCGCAGCTCCACCGCCGCCCGCCACGCGCCGAAGGCATAAATCAACCCCAAGGCAAAAAACGCCGTCGCCGGAATCCCCTCCCGCAGCTCGCGATTCCGCAGCGCCGCCGCCAGCGCCCCCAGGATGATCACCGTCATCAGCATCGTCCCGCTTAGCCCGGCGTACAGGATCACCAAACCCGGAATCCAACCGTGCCAGCTCACCAGTCGCGCGTTATAGTACCCCGCCAAACCCGCAAACTCGTGCCAGCAAAGCAGTGCAAAAACCGACACCGCCGCCTGAAACACCGGCTGCGGCGCAAACAGAATCAGCCACGTGACGGTGGGAATCAGCGCCACCGAAGTGAGAACGCGCATCACCGGCTCGAAACCGTTTCCGCAAACACCTCGGACGCCGCCGCACTCAGCCCACCAAACCGCCGCTCCCGCTTCTGGTAGTCCAGGATCGCCGTCAACAGATCCGCGCGCCGGAAGTCCGGCCATAGCGTCTCGGTCACATAAATCTCCGTGTAGGCGATCTGCCACAGCAGAAAGTTCGAAACCCGCAGCTCCCCCGACGTCCGAATCAGCAGATCCGGATCCGGCAACCCACCCGTGTACAACCGCGCCGCCAGCGACTCCTCGTCTACCCGCAGATCCTCCAGCTTACCCGCCGCTTTCGCATCCGCCAGCAACCGGTTCACCGCGTCGAGAATCTCCACCCGCCCGCCGTAATTGATCGCCAGGTTCAACCGCAAACCCGTGTTCCGTTCGGTGTGGCGCATCGTCGCCGCCAACTCCTCCTGCACCGCCCCCGGCAGATCTTCAATCCGCCCGATCGCCCCCAACCGCACATTGTTCTCGCTCAACGTCCGCAACTCGTTGCGCAGGTACAACCGCAGCAGATGCCACAGCGTATCCACCTCCGCCGCCGGGCGCTTCCAGTTCTCCATCGAAAAGGCGTACAGCGTTAACGCCCGCAAACCCAGCTGCGCGCACGTCTCCACCGTCTCCCGCACCGGAGAAATCCCCGCCTTATGCCCCGCCACCCGCGGCAGAAACCGCTTCCCGGCCCAACGCCCGTTGCCGTCCATAATCACGGCGATATGCGCCGGCAAACGGCCCGGGTCCAGTGCCATTGCCAGGGCCCAATCCGGGTGGTTGGGTTCCATCGCTTCGAGCAGCGCTTTCATCGGCGTATCCTCTCAGTGTAACGCAACATCCATCCCCCGCTACCGCAAAGCCTCCAGCCAAGCCGTCGCCATCGCCCCCACCGCCAGAAACGAACCAAACGGCAACTCATACTGCGCACTGTCCTCCCGGCGCAGCTTGATAAACGCCAAACCTAAAACCGAACCCAGCACCGAACCGATCAGAATCGCCTCGAGCATCGACATCAATCCCAAAAACGCCCCAAACATCGCCACCATCTTCATATCGCCCATCCCCAAACCCTCCCGCCCCCGAAACCGCTCATAGGACCAGCCCAGCAGCCGGAACGAACCGTACGCCAACCCCGCCGCAAATCCTCCCTCAGCCACCGAAATCCAGCGCGCCGGCGTATCCAGAGGCAAAAACAGCATCGTCAATCCCATCGGCAGCGCTACGAAAAAAGCCCACACCAAACCAGCCGCCACCCCACCCAACGTAAACTCGTCCGGCAAAATCCGCTCTTCCAGATCAGAAAAAAACAGCGTAAGGTTGATCGCACTGAACATCATCATCTTCCCAGCCACCAGACTCCAGCCCCAAAACCACGCAGACACAAAGAACATTGTTCCACAAAGTACTTCTGTCAACAAGTACCTCACCGGAATCCGCTCGCCGCAGTGCCGGCAGCGCCCCCGCAGCCCTAAGTAACTGACCACCGGCAGGTTGTCGTACCACGCAATACTCCGCTCACACGCCGGACAAAAGCTCCGCGCCGGCGACCAAACGGTCAAGTCCCGCGGCAACCGGTAGATGCAAACGTTCAGAAAACTGCCGATCAGCAACCCCAACAGCCCCGCCGCGATTGCCTCGATCATCCCGCCATCTCCCTATAAACACTGAGCGTAGCAGCCGCCATGTGCCGCGGCAGAAACCGCTCGCGCACCATTTCCCTGCCCCGCTCCCCCATCGCCCCCATCTCCCCCACCCGCGCCACCGCCGCCCGAATCGCCTCGCCCGTATTCTCCACCAGCAGCCCCGTCTCCCCATCCCGCACAATCTCCGGCAACCCGCCCACACGCGACGCAATCACCGGCACCCCCGCCGACATCGCCAGCAGCGCCGCCGACCCCAACCCCTCCTGCCGCGTGATGTAAAGCATCGCCGACGCCGTCGCCAAATCCCCCACCAGGTTTTCCGAAAACCGGCACGCCACGCCCGACTCCCGGATCAAATCCGTACCCTTCATCGGGTCCTCCGAGGCCGGCGCAATCACCGGACCCGTCCGCGTCGACCGCTCCAGCTCCGCCACCCCGTCATACACCACCCGAATCCTGCCCTCCTCGACGCCGGCCCGCCGCAGCTCCTCCGCCACGGCCTCCGAAACCGCTATATAGCAATCCGCCAGCCGGTACTTCCACCGGTTCTTCACCGGAAACGCCACCCGCCGCGACACCACCAGCGGCCGCCTGCCCTGCAGCGCCGCCCAGGTATGCATCCGCGCGTCATGCGCGTGGTAGACGTCCCCCCGCGGCCACCAGCTCAGCGGCGCCTGTACCGGGATCTTCACCTGCCGCGCCAGCGGCCCGTCCGGCGGCGCCACCAGCACCTGCTCCTGGCCGGCCGCGGCCAGCGCGGCAATCAACTGCAGCACCTGCCACTGCCCGCCCCGCATCTGCCGTCCGCTGTCGAGATGGACGATCTTCATCCCACTTTCGCCGCGATATCCCGCGCAATCGCGCCGCCGTGAAAGCGGCCATTTTCAATAAAAATCTCGCTCGTGTGCACCCCGGCCACCACCACCCCGGCCAGATACATCCCCGGCCGCGCGCTCTCGTAGGTCTCCGCGTTCACCGCCGGCCGTCCCGTCTCGGTGTTCAGCGTAATCCCGTGCGCGGCCAGAAACTCGAAGTCCGGCCGGTAGCCCGTCATCGCAAACACGAAATCGTTGGCCAGCGTCACCGGCCCCTCCGGCGTCTCCAGCTCCACCTCCCGTTCCCGGATCGCCGTCACCCGCGACGAAAAATAGCCCTTGATCTCCCCGTTCTTCAACCGGTTCTCAATGTTCGGCTTGATCCAGTACTTGACGTGCGGATGAATCCCCGCCCCCCGGTGCACCAGCGTCACCCGCGCCCCGGTCCACCACAACTCAAGCGCGGCAATCGCCGCCGAGTTCTTGGCGCCCACCACCAGCACGTCCTGATCGTAGTAAGGGTGCGCCTCTTTGTAGTAGTGGATCACCTTGGGCAACTCCTCGCCGGGCACCCCCAACAGGTTCGGTATATCGTAGTATCCCGTAGCCAGAATCACCTTTTTCGACCGGTGCTCCCCGCGCGAGGTAACGGTCACAAACGCCCCGTCCTCGCCCGTAATCCGTTCGACGCGCTCATACTGCCGGATGTCGAGCTCATAATGGTCAGCCACGCGCCGGTAGTACTTCAATCCCTCCACCCGGTTCGGCTTATCGTTCAGCGATGTCATCGGAATATCGCCGATCTCGAGCAACTCCGGCGTCGTGAAAAACACCATGTTCTGCGGATAGTGGTAGAGCGAGTTCACCACGCACCCCTTATCGAGCAGAACCGCCCGCACCCCCCGCTTCTTCAGCTCGATGCCGCAGGCGAGGCCCGTTGGCCCCGCCCCGACAATCACGACATCGGTCACAACGCGCCTTCCACCGCCGCGTAAGCACTCTCGAGCGCGGCATCGAGCGCGCTCGCATCCTTGCCCCCCGCCTCGGCCAGGTCCGGGCGCCCGCCGCCCTTGCCACCCACCGCCGCCGCCACCGGACCAATGAGCTTGCCCGCGTGCACCTTCGCGGTCAGGTCCTTCGTCACGGCGCTGATCAACGACACATTGTCCCCGTCCGCCGTGCCCAGCACCACCACGGCCGACTTCCACTTGTTGCGCAGCGTATCGGCCAATGCGCGCATCTGGTCGCGGTCGAGACCATCCACCCGCGCCGCCAGCACCTTCACGCCGTTCACCTCGCGTGCCAGCGCCTCCACCTGCCCGGCCTTGGCCTGCGCCATCTGCTGCTTCAACTGCTGCAGCTCTTTTTCGAGCGTCCGCTGGTGCGCCACCAGCTTCTCCACCTGCTCCACCAACTCCGGCTCATTGGCGTGAATCAACTGCGCCACCCGGTGCAGCGAACTCGTCGCCGCCTGGAAGCGTTCCACCGCGGCGTTGCCCGTAATCGCCTCAATCCGCCGCACCCCGGCCGAAATCGAGCCCTCGTACACAATCTTGCACAGCCCGATGTCGCCCGTCCGCGAAACGTGCGTGCCGCCGCACAACTCCCGGCTGAAGCCCGGCACCTGCACCACCCGCACCTTCTCGCCGTACTTCTCGCCGAACAAAGCCATCGCCCCGGTCGACAGCGCGTCGTCGAGTTCCATCACGCTCGTCGAAACCGCCGTATTCCGCATGATCTCCTGGTTCACCAGGAACTCCACCTGCGCCACCTCTTCGGCATCCATCGCCGTATAGTGCGCAAAGTCAAACCGCAGCCGCCCGCCGTCCACCACCGACCCCGCCTGCTTCACATGCGAACCCAGCACCTGCCGCAGCGCCGCGTGCAGCAGGTGCGTCGCCGTATGGTTCCGCATCGTCGCCGACCGCAGCCCCTCCGCGACAGCTCCCTGCAGCACCATGTCCGCCGCCAGCGGCGCCGTCGTCGTAATCCGGTGCACGCTCAACCCGGGCACCGCCGGATAAGTCCCCTGCACCGTCGCCACCACTTCGCCTTTGCACAGCCACTCGCCGCGGTCGCCCACCTGGCCGCCGCTTTCGGCGTAGAACGGCGTCTCATCCACCACCAGCTCACACACCACGCCCGCGCCCACCGTCTCCACCAGATGCTGGTCGACGAGAATGCCCACAACCCGCGACGCCTGCGAGGTCAGCGTCTCGTAACCCAGGAACTTCGTCCGCCCCAGCTTGGCCTGAATCTGCCCATAAACCGGCGCCACGGTCGCCTTCTCGGCGCCCTTCCACGATGCCCGCGCCCGCTCCCGCTGCTTCTCCATCTCCTCGGCAAAGCCTTCGCTGTCGATCTCGAGGCCGAACTCCCGCGCCATGTCCTCCTGCTCGTCAATCGCCAGGCCGTAGGTGTCATAGAGCTTGAACGCCGCCGCCCCCGGCAGCACACCGCCCACGGCCCGCTTGGCCTCATCGACGAAGATCCGTTCGGCCACCTGATACGTGGTGGCGTACCGGTGCTCCTCTTCGCGCACCACGCGGGTAACACGGTCCACGCTTTCCAGCAGCTCCGGATAAGCCGGCTTCATGAACTCGGCCACAAACTGCGTCAGCTTGTGGAAGTAAGTCTCCTGCACGCCCAGAATTCGCGCGTTGCGCAGCGCCCGCCGCATGATCTTGCGCAGCACGTAGCCGCGCCCTTCGTTGGACGGCACCACGCCGTCATGAATCAGAAACGCCGCCGCCCGCGCGTGGTCGGCGTTGATGCGCAGCACGGCGCCGGTGCGCGGATCGCGGTCCGGGTCCACCTTGATCAGACCGCCGAGATGGTCAATGATCGGGCTGATCAGATCGCAGTCGTAGTTGGAGAGCTTGCCCTGCAGAATCGCCGCAATCCGTTCGAGGCCCATCCCCGTATCAATCGACGGCCGCGGCAGCGGGTTCATAATCCCGCTCGCCGACCGGTCGAACTGCATGAACACCAAGTTCCAGATCTCGACAAACCGGCCCCCGCCATCGAGCGGAAACGCCTCGCCCTCCCGCCCCGGCTCGGCGCCATCGGGGCCAAGGTCGTAGTGGATCTCCGAACACGGCCCGCACGGTCCCGTATCGCCCATCTGCCAGAAGTTGTCTTTCTCGTCGAGGCGGAAGATCCGGCTCTTGGAAATCCCGGTGACCTTCTGCCACAGCTCCTCGGCCTCATCGTCTTCACGGAACACGGTGACGTAGAGCCGGTCTTTGTCGAGACCGTAGTCTTTGGTGATCAGCTCCCAGGCAAAGTCGATCGCCTCGGTCTTGAAGTAATCCCCGAACGAGAAATTCCCCAACATCTCGAAGAACGTGTGGTGCCGGCGCGTGTAACCGACGTTCTCGAGGTCGTTATGCTTGCCCCCGGCCCGGACGCATTTCTGCGACGTGGTAGCCCGCGTATAATCGCGCTTCTCCATGCCCAGGAAGATGTCTTTGAACTGGTTCATCCCGGCGTTGGTAAACAGCAGCGTCGGGTCGTTGGCGGGAACCAGCGAGGAGGAGCGCACCACGCGATGTCCGCGGGCGGCGAAGTAATCAAGAAACTTTTGACGAACGTCGTGGCCAGTCATGAGGGTCAATTCCCTATTTTGACACGGCCCGGCTTAGCGCAACTCCCGCAGGACGATATCCTTGAACCAAACCTCAATCCGCGGCCCGCTGTGCACCTGCAGCGCGATAAAGCCCGGGCTATCCATGCCCGGCTCCGGCTCGGTGTAGTCCACCGTCCGCTTGCCGTTCAACTCGAGCGTAATGCGGTTTCCCCGCGCCGTAATCACATACTCGTTCCACCCGGTCTTATCCAATCCCTCGAGACTCCCCGCCGCCGCCTGCGCCAACACGCGCTTCCGCCGCGATTCATCGTACAGACAGCCCCAGTACTGCATCCCGATGTCGGCCTGATACCCGGCTACCTCGTGCGAATCCGGCACCGGCTGGCTCCGGAACTGCACCCCCGTGTTCCCTTCGCCGTTTACCAGCCGGAACTTTAGCCGCAGTTCGAAGTCCTTGTAGTGTTTCCGCGTGCGCAGAAAGTCGTTGTACTTGAGCCCGTCGTGCCGGCCGACGATCATGCCATCGCGCACCTGCCACAGCCCCGGCGTGTCGACGATCCAGCCGTCGAGCGTCTTGCCATCAAACAGCGGCGTCGCCGGCCCCTGCCCCCACGCCGCCACCACCCACAACAAAGCGACTCCCCAACGGCCCCTCATCCCTGCACCTCCGCCCAGCGCACCACCTGCCCCCGGCGCAGCGCCAGATTGGCCAGGTGGCAGCCGTTCGACGACAACACGCCCTCTTCCACCGGACACGACGGCCGCCGCCGCGTCCGTATGCACTCCACCCAATCGGCCAGGTGCAGCGACTCGCCGTCCGGATCCTGATAAAAATCGGCCCCCCGCGGGCCTTGCCCCACAATCCAATCGCTGGCCTGCAGCGGATTGGCGAGCGCCTGTCCCTGCGGCCCCCGCTTCGGCTCCGGAATCACCTCGTACCGGCCCCGGTCAATGTACATGGTCCCCTCCGTGCCCATCAGTTCGGTCATCGCGGCGTTCCGCTGATTGATGAAGGTGCCTTCAAAGTAGATCTGCAGCTTGCGGTCCGGGTAGTGCAGGAGCGTCTGCACCGTGTCCGGCGTCTCCCACTGCCCCTGCGCATGCACGTTGTCGCCGATGGCGGTCGCCGCTGCGGGCATCGGCAGATCGAGCATCCAGTTGACGGTATCGAGCCAGTGCACCATCAGATCGCCGAAGATCCCGTCGCCGAAATCCCAGAACCAGCGCCAGTTGCGAAAACGGTAGGCATCAAACTCCTGCCGCGTTGCCGCCGGACCCACGAAATCCCGCCAGGAGACCTCGCGGGAGGCCACCGCCGGCGGTGCCGAGAGCCGCCGGAGCATGTTCCGGTTCCAGCTCATGTGGATCTTGTGGATCGCCCCCAACTGCCCGGATTTCAGGATCTCGCGCGCCTTGATCAGATGCGGCATGCTGCGCTGCTGCGTGCCCACCTGCACGATGCGCTGGTAGCGATTCTGCGCCGCAATCACCTTGGCCCCTTCCGCAATCGTGTGCGTCAGCGGCTTTTCGACGTAGACGTCCTTGCCCGCCGCGCAGGCGTCGATGGTCATCTGGGCATGCCAGTGATTGGGCGAGCCGATCACGACGGCATCGATGTCTTTCCGGGCAAGCAGTTCCTGGTAGTTGTGGGTGGTGTAGACGCCGGGCGGTGAAAGCTTGGCCGCCTCGGCCAGCGCCGGGTCCCACAGGTCGGCCAGTCCCGCAATGCGGGTCCCAGGCACGCGGTCGAGCCCGGCCATCAGCCGCCGGGCCCGTCCCCCGGTGCCGATCACCCCAATGCGAACGGTCTGGCTCGGCGCCTGCGTGGCGCCTGCCCAGGTGGGCGCCAGAACGGCACCGGAGAGAAACGTGGATCTGCGCATGAAAAACTACCCCTCCTGACCAGTTCGCTCCGCCGCGGACGACTCGCCCGCACCGCACAAACCGGCAACGATACCCAGAGTCTATAAAACCCCACGGCCCAACACACCAGCGCCGGAGGGGAACCTGGATCATCCAGGCTCCCCTCCGGCGCCAAACAACAACTCGCGAATCCGACTAAAAGTCGTAGCGCAAACCAAACTGCATCACGCGAGGCAGCGTCAAGGTGTCTGTATACTTCCCAAAGGAACCCAAGTTGCCCAAATCCGCGGAGGTAGCGAACGGATCGAACCGCACCGAGTTCGTCACGTTGAACACCTCCCACCGGAACTGCAGCGTGTGTTTCTCGCTCCAGGGCATATTGAAGCTCTTGCCAAGGCTCAAGTCCAAATTGAAGTTCCCATCACCCCGCACGATATTCCTCCCGCCGGACTGCCCGGGCATCGTGTAATTAAACGCCTTTACCGCCTCGGCAGGATTCGGGAACAGATTCACGCCACCCGTACCACCGGGAGGCGCCGGAGCGTTGCGCGCCGTACCCACAACGGGGGTACCCACCGCCGTGGCGTAACCCGTAATGTTCCAGTTGGTCGGCCAGAACCGTCCGTTACCCACCGAAGTCGGCAACCCGGTTGACTGCCGGTACAGCCCGCTCAACTGCCAGCCCCCGACGATCGCATTGACGGCTCCACCCTTATCGAGCAGCTTCCGCCCCTTACCCATCGGCAGGCCGTATACAAAGTTCGCGTTCCACTGATGGCGCGTATCGTAATCAGAAGGAGCCCGGAATTGCCGCCGGTCAAAGGCGTTGATAATCACGCCATTCGTCGCCGTCGAGTTCTCCGGCCGCGATGCCAGGTCGATCGACTTCGACCAGGTATAGTTGAACTCCAACTGATCGCCCTGGCTGAAGCGCTTCCGCGCCGTCCACTGCATCGCGTGGTAGCTGCCGGAGCCGATCGAACGCAGGGTCCGCAGGTAGCTGAACTGGCGGTTGTAGAACGCGTTCGGGCCATACTTGCTGCAGCTCGGACGACACAGCACGTCCATCTCATACAGCGCATACGAGTAGTCCGGAGCATTGTTCGAAATACTCTGATAGGCCCGCTGCGTTGCCGACAGCGTTGCCGTCGCCGCGCCCGGGAAGATGTTCTCCCAGAACGGCAGGCGGCCCACGGAAGCCACCGGCGTGTTCGCGTTCGCCAACTGCGCCAGCGCCGTCGCCGCCTGGAAGTAAGTCTGGCCGCTCGATGGATCCTTCATGTTAATCGGCATCGCAATGTCCTCGCTCGTCAGAGAACGACGCGATAGCCGGCCCACATAAGAACCTTGCAGAAAAAAGCCGCCCTTAAACTCCCGGCCCGCCGAGAAGTTCAAGTTCATCGTGTACGGCGGAGCCAGCCGGTCATCCAACGAGTTGGTAATCGCAAACAAATTCGGCGCCACCTGCGGGAAGCCCGCCGGAGGAGCAGCAGGCAGAACCGAGGCCGGAATCGAGTTGAGGCCGGTAAAGCGCGGCGCCGTCGCCAGCGTTAACTGCGCCGAAGGATTCTGCAGGCTCGTCGACAATCCCAACGCCGACGCATCGTAATTGGTGATCAAACCGGCTCCCATCACGTCGTAGAACATGCCCCAGCCGGCGCGGATCGCCGTCTTGCCAGGACCGCCAAAAAAGAACTTGGACAGGCCGCTATCCCCCTGCGGAGACCACGCCAAGGCGACGCGCGGCGCCAGGTTCTTCTTGTGGAACGGGTACAGGTCCCGCCCTCCGGGCTGCTCTTTCAAGATGAACGTCACGGGGTTCACCAAGAACTGCGGCGCACCCACCTCAGCCAGCGCCACTCGCGTATCGAAGAACGTCGACAGCGATTCCCGCGCCACCGTCTGCACACCGTTCGCCTCATAAATCGGAGGCATCAACGAGTAACGCACTCCGTAGGTCAAGGTTAATGCCCGCGACATCTTCCACCTGAATTATGCATAGCAGGCATAGCGGCCGCCTCCCGCGTGCCGGAAGCCTCGCAGGCGTGGGTGGAAGGCGGTGTTTTCTGACGTGTTTTGACCTTCGATAGTCCTCCTTTCCGCCCTGGTTTGCGCCGGGCAG
>JAINDL010000096.1 GCA_019931245.1 Bryobacteraceae bacterium CoA2 C42 | reverse complement strand
GGGGGGGGGGGGGGGGGGGTGGGGGGGGGCGGGGGAGGGGGGGGGGTGGGGGGGGGCGGCGGGGCGGGCGGCGTGGAGCGCGGACGGGGCGTGGGCGGTGGTGCATCTGGAGCCGGCGGGCGAGGGGGGCCGGCGGCTGCGCTGGGTGCGGGAGGGGGAGGTGACGGGGATGGTGGAGACCGGGCCGGGGTGGCGGCTGCTGGCGGCGGGGCCGGGCGGGGGGTGGGCGCTGGTGACGAACGGGCCGGAGTTGTGGCGGGTAGATACCGAGGGGGTGTGGGAGTGGGTGGCGCGGGGCATGGAGATCGGGGCGGCGGCGGTGGCGGAGGACGGGGGTGTTTATTATGCGGACCGGGGGGCGAAGGAGATGTGGAAGGTAGCAAGCGGAGGGCCGGGGGCGTCGGCGGTGCGGGTGCTGCGCGAGGCAGACGGGGTGGATGGGCCGGTGGCGCTGGGGGCGTGCCGGACGGATGAGGGGGAGCAGGTGGTGCTGGTAGACGGGGCGGGGGCGCGGCTGGCGATTGTACGGGCCGGCGGGCGGGGGACGGAGACCGTGGGTTTGTGGGCGAGGCCGAGCGGGATGGCGCCGCTGCACCGCGAAGGCTGGTACTTACTCAACGAGCCGGGGCGGGGGCCTTTGTTGTTACTGAATTGCGCGGGACGCGCGGTTTCTTTCGTGCCGGTGGACTAAGATGATGCGTAACTTACTGTTGAGCGGATTGTGGATGGCCGCGGCGGCGTGGGGCCAGGCGCCGAACTTTTCTTTCAGCTACCGGACGGAGGCGGCCGGGCCGGCGACGGCGCTGCCGGTGAACGGGCAGGCGGCGCTGACGGCGGCGGCGGGGTCGGCGGCAACGCTGCTTTTGCTGATGGAGAACCGGGGGACGGAGACGTGGACTCTGGCGCGGGTGAACGTGACGGGGCAGGCATTTACGGCGCCGGCGACGGCGCCGCAGGCGGTGGGCGGGGGCGCGACGGTGGTGGCGCCGGTACGGTTTGCGCCGGCGTTGCAGGGGATGTGGACCGAGCTGCTGGCGGTGACGGTGGAGAACGCGGCGGGGACGGTGGTGGTAACTTACAACTTCTTTCTGCGCGGGACGGGGGTGGGCGCGGAGATGGTGGCGAGTTACTTTCTGACGGCGGGCGGGAACCAACTGCTGCTTGAGAACGGGAGCCGGATGGGATTTCCGGATACGGCGGCGGGGGGGACGGCGGCGGCGATGGTGGTGGTGGGGAACCGGGGGACGGCGGCGGGGGTGGTGCGGAGCGTAGCGGTGCAGGGGGAGCGGTTCCGGTTGACGGGGTTGCCGCTGTTGCCGGCGACGGTGGCGCCGGAGCGGGAGCTGCGTTTCGGGATTGTGTTTGAGCCGGCGGGCGGGGAGGGGGCGACGGGGTTGCTGCGCTTGGAGTACGGGGATGGGAGGCGGCTGGAGGTGGCGCTGGCGGGGCGGGGCGTGACGGCGGCGTTTACCTACACGGCGACGGTAGAGGGCGGGACAGCGATGCGGCTGCTGCCCGGGGGGACGCTGCAACTGCCGGATACGGCGGCGGGGGGGACGGTGACGGTGACGATCGAGGCGCGGAACGAGGGGAGCGCGAGCGGGCGGGTGGGGACGATTGCGACGACGAATGCGGCGTTCCGGCTGGTGAACCTGCCGGCGCTGCCGGCGGTGGTGGCGCCGGGGGGGACGCTGCGCTGGCAGTTGGTGTTTACGGCGCGGGAGAGCGGGCGGTTGGCGGGGCGGTTGGTGGTGGAGCAGGCGGAGTTTGGGTTGGAGGCGGTGAGTTTGGCGGCGCGGCTGCAGTATGCGGTGCGGATTGGTGAGGTGTTGACGCCGGTGGCGGAGGGGGGGGCGGTAATTTTTCCGAACGTGATGGTGGGGGGGAGCGGCGAGGTTGGCCTGGTGGTGACGAACGGGGGCAACGCGGCGGCGCAGATTGTGGGGATGAGCGTGAGTGGGCGGGGTTTTCAGCTGCGGGGATTGCCGGCGATGCCGCTGGTGCTGGCGGTGGGGGCTAGCCGGGAGTTTGTGCTGCGGTTTGCGCCGGAGGCGGTGGGTGCGGTGAGTGGAGCGGTGCAGTTGGATGACCGGGTGCTGCCGCTGTTGGGGGTGGGGACAATGCCGGGGTTGGCGCCGGGCGTTTTGTTTACGGGGCTGGGGGGAGCGGTGGGGCCGTTGGAGCAGCCGGCGGTGGGCTTGACGCTGGAGCGGCCGTACGAGGTGGATTTGACGGGCCGGCTGACGTTGGCGTTTGTGCCGGATTCGTTTGGCGACGACCCAAGCATCCAGTTTGCGACGGGGGGGCGGACGGTGGAGTTCCGGGTGCCGGCGGGGACGGTGGAGGCGTTGTTTGGCGAGGGGGTGCGGACGATGCCGCTGCAGACGGGTTCGGTGGCGGGGACGATTACGTTGAGCGTGGGTTGGCAGGTGGTGACGGTGAACGTGACGCCGACGCCGGCGCCGGCGAAGGCGGTGGTGGTGGCGGGGGGAGCGCCGGTGCTGCGGAGCGTGGTGGTGGGCGCGCGGAGCGGGAGTTCGATTGAACTGTTGATCACGGGGCTGTCGCCGCTGCGAAGCGTGACGCAGTTGGGGCTGCAGTTTACGGCGGCGCCGGGGGCGCGCCTGGAGACGACGGAGTTGAGCGTGAACGTGGAGCCGGCGTTTGGGGCGTGGTACCAGAGCGCGGCGGCGCGGACGTTTGGGAGCCAGTTTACGGCGGCGGTGACGGTGATGGTGCAGAGCGGGGCGGCGAGCGCGTTGCAGAGCGTGGCGGTGACGGCGGGGAATGGCCGGGGGAGTTCGAACCGGTTGAGCGTGGCGGTGCGGTAGTGGAGACAGGAGCGAGGGAATGCGCAGAACAAAGAGTTGGATGTTGGGATGGCTGCTGGCGGCGGGATGGTGGCCGGTGGTGGGCTGGGGGCAGGGCGGCCGGGAGGTGACAATTGCGGCCGATGATACGTTGATGGTGCAGGTGCTGAACGGCGAGGAGTTGAGCCGGGAGTGGCGGGTGGCGTCGAGCGGGGAGTTGAATCTGCCGCTGGTGGGGCGGGTGAAGGTGGCCGGGTTGACGGTGGGGGAGTGTGAGCAGTTGCTGGCGGAGCGGCTGCGGCGTTATCAGCATAACCCGCAGGTGACGGTGTATGTGCAGGAGTTCCGGAGTCATCCGGTGTCGGTGGTGGGGGCGGTGGACAAGCCGGGGGTGTATCAGTTGAAGCGGCACACGACGTTGTTTGACGCGATTGTGCTGGCCGGGGGGCCGAAGGAGGCTGGGCCGACGGTGACGTTGACGCGGGCCGAGGAGGCGGGGGCGATTGGTCATCCGCAGGCGCGGCGGAAGTTGGGGGAGGGGGGGCGGTCGTCGATGGAGCTGGTGGTGGATTTGAAAGACGTCATGAGCGGGCGGGGGGCGGAGGCGGAGTTGGAGGTTTACCCGGAGGATGTGGTGGCGGTGTCGGTGGTGAAGCAGGTGCGGATGGTGCATTTGTCGGGGGAGGTGAACCGGCCGGGGTCGGTGGAGTTGGTGCAGGCGCCGACGATGTCGCTGGTGAAGCTGGTGGCGCTGGCGGGGGGATTGACGCGGTCGGCGTCGCCGGGGCGGACGATGATTGTGCACGTGAATGAAGACGGGGTGCAGACGTCGGCAGCGTTTGTGGATTTGCGGAAGGTGATGCGGGGCAAGGCGAAGGATCTGGAGCTGATGCCGGGGGACGTGGTGATTGTGCCGGCGAACACGTTTCTTTCCTATCTGCAGACGGTGTCGATTCCGGCGGTGTCGACGGGGATGTTGTTATTGGGCCGGTTCTAGTTACGGGGCGGGCAATGGGAGACAAGGCGATGGCGACGAGCAAGGCAACGGGGGTGGAGTTGAGCCGGGGCACGCCGGCGGTGCGGACGTATCGTCTCGAGCCGGTGGAGACCGGGTCGGCGGAGGCGGGGCCGGAGCAGGGCGCGCTGATGGATTTGTGGTGGGTGGTGGTGGGGCGGAAGGGTTTGATTCTGACGGTGGTGGCGGTGGGTGTCGTGTTGACGGTGCTGGCGACGGTCGGGCAGACGCCGACCTACCAGGCGCGGACGACGATTGAGGTGAATCCGGCGCCGGAGGTGGCGAGTTTGGGCAAGGAGAGCGGGGAGAGCGGCGGAAGCGGGCACGAGACGTATTTGCAGACGCAGGTGCGGATTCTGCAGAGCCAGAGCCTGCGGAAGCAGATGCGGCAGCGGGTGGCGCGGCAGCCGGCGCCGCCGAGGGAGAGCCGGGACCAGCTGGCATCGGTGCGGGAGGCGTTCCGGATTCCGGGTTGGCGGCGGGGGCCATCGGAGGAGGTGGAGCTGCGGGTGATACCGGTGGAGCGGTCGCGGATGATTGAGCTGGTGGCGGAGGCGGAGCGGCCGGAGCTGGCGGCGCATTATCTGCAGCTGTTGACGGGGGAGTATACGCAGACGCTGCTGCAGACGCGGTGGGAGGCGGCGGAGGTGACGACGAAGTGGCTGACGCGTCAGTTGGAGGATTTGCGGACGAAGCTGGAGCAGTCCGAGGGGGCGGTGCAGCGTTACCGGATGAGTTCGGGGATGCTGTTCAGCGACGATAAACAGAGCGTGGAGGAGGCCAAGCTGCGGCAGCTGCAGGATGAGCTGGCGCGGGCGGAGGTGGACCGTGTGGCCAAGCAGTCGGCGTACGCGATTGCCGAGACGAGTCTGGCGGAGGCGGTGCCGCAGATTCTGGATAACGGGCGGCTGAGCGGTTATCAGGTGAAGCTGGCGGAGCTGGGGCGGGAGCGGGCGGAGTTGAAGTCGATGTTCACGCCGGAGCATTACCGGGTGATGCGGGTAGAGGCGCAGATCCGGGAGATGGAGGCGACGCTGCGGCGGGAGCGGGAGACGATTATCGCGCGGCTGAAGAACGACTTTGCGGGGGCCAAGCGGCGCGAGGAGCTGCTGCGAGCGGGGGTGGTGGCGCAGGGGGAGCAGGCGCGGGACCACTCCAAGCAGATGGGGACGTACGAGGTTCTGAAGCGGGAGGCGGAGAGCAACCGGCGGCTGTACGACGATTTGTTGACGCGGGTGAAGACGGCGGGATTGGCGGCGGCGATTCAGACGACGAATGTGCGGGTGGTGGATCCGGCGGAGATTCCGATGGCGCCGCACCGGCCGAACTGGTGGGGGAACCTGGCGCTGGGTTTATCGCTGAGTCTGCTGGTAGCGGTGGGACTGGTGTTGGGGGCGGAGAACGTCAACCACAGCTTGAAGGCGCCGGGAGAGGCGTCGTATCTGCTGAAGCTGCCGGAGTTGGGGGTGATTCCGGACATGAAGCGGATTCCGGCGTGGAGCCGGACGGCGACCTCGCTCGGGAAGGTTTTGGGGGAGACGGACGGGAGCGGGGTGGTGGAGAGTCCGGTGGCGGTGCTGCAGGACCGGTCGTGGGCGATTGCGGAGTCGTTCCGGGGGGCGCTGGCGTCGATTTTGTTTGGGAAGGGGCAGGCGGCGCCGCGGGTGGTTCTGATCACGAGTGTGAACCGGGGGGAGGGGAAGAGCACGACGGTGGCGCACCTGGGAATCTCACTGGCGGAGATCAACCAGCGGGTGCTGTTGATTGACGCCGACATGCGGAAGCCGCAGCTGCACAAGACGTTTGGGGCGGCGAACACGTGGGGGTTGAGTGATTTGCTGCGGGAGCAGGGATCGCTGCGGGAGGCGCCGATCGAGGCGCTGGCGAAGCCGACGGCGGTACCGGGGCTGTATCTGCTGCCGAGCGGGCCGGGGACGGTGAGTATCTCGAGTTTGTTGTATTCGAAGCGGTCGGCGGAGTTGCTCGAACGGTTTCGGGAGGAGTTTGACATGGTCATCATCGACACGCCGCCGATGCAGTATGTGTCGGACGCGCGGGTGCTGGGGCGGCTGGCGGACGGGGTGATTCTGGTGATCCGGGCGTCGCAGACGTTGCGGGACGAGGCGCTGCAGATCAGCCGGCGGCTGCGCGATGACGGGATTCCGGTGCTGGGGACGATTTTGAACGCCTGGGATGTCAAGAACAAGTCGCGCTACGGGGCGTACCACTATGGTTACGGGCCAGGCGAGGAGGGGGAGTAGGGCCATGCGGAACCTGGTGGACCGGGTGGTTTGTCTGGCGGGGCTGGTGGCGTTGGCGCCGGTGCTGGTGGTGATTGCGGGGCTGGTGCGCTGGGGGGACGGGGGGCCGGTGCTGTTCCGGCAGGTGCGGGTGGGGCGGTGCGGACGGTCGTTTGTGCTGTTGAAGTTCCGGTCGATGCGGGTGGATCCCGGCGGCCCGGCGATTACGGCGGCGGGGGACGGGCGGGTGACGCGGTTGGGACGGTGGCTGCGGGCGTACAAGTTGGATGAGCTGCCGCAGTTATGGAACGTGGTGCGGGGGGATATGAGCCTGGTGGGTCCGCGGCCGGAGGTGCGGCGGTATGTGGATCCGGGTGATCCGGTGTGGCAGCGGGTGTTGAGCGTGCGGCCGGGGATTACGGATCTGGCGACGCTGGTTTACCGGAACGAGGAGCAGCTGCTGGCCGGGTCCGCGGAGCCGGAGCGGTTCTACCGGGAGGAGATTCTGCCGGAGAAGCTGCGGCTGAATCTGCGGTATTTCGAGCTGTCTTGCTGGGCGCGGGACTGGCGTTTGTTGGCCATGACGGTGGGTTACAGTTTGCGGCCGGCGGGGTTTACACCGGAGACGGTGCTGCGGCGGCTGGCCGCATAGGGGAGTGACTATGTTAGAAGCTTCGTATTTGCCCTTCAATCTGCCGGAGATTGGAGAGGAGGAGATAGGCGCCGTAGTGGAAACGATGCGCTCCGGATGGCTGACGACGGGGGCGCGGACGGCGGCGTTCGAACGGGACTTCGAGGCCTACACGGGGGCTCGGCATGCGCTGGCGCTGAACTCGTGCACGGCGGCGCTGCACCTGGCGCTGGCGGCGCTGGGGGTGGGGCCGGGGGATGAGGTGATTACGACGCCGTTGACGTTCTGTTCGACGGTGCACGCGATTGTGCACACGGGGGCGAGTCCGGTGCTGGCGGACGTGGACGAGACGGGAAACATCGACCCGGCTTCGGTGGCGGCGCGGATTACGCCGCGGACGAAGGTGCTGCTGCCGGTGCATCTGGCGGGGTTGCCTTGCCGGATGGAGGAGTTGTGGGATCTGGCGGGGCGGCATGGGCTGCGGGTGTTGGAGGACGCGGCGCACGCGGTGGGCACCTACTACCGGGGGCGGCACCTGGGGGCTGATGGGGCTTCGGCGAGCGATGCGGTGGCCTACAGTTTTTACGCGACGAAGAATCTGACGACGGGCGAGGGTGGGATGGTGACGACGAACCGGCCGGAGCTGTTGGCGCGGATGAAGGCGCTGGCGCTGCACGGGCTGAACCGGGACGCCTGGAACCGATACGGGGAGAAGGGGACGTGGTTTTACCAGGTGCTGGAGGCGGGATTCAAGTACAACCTGAGCGACCTGCAGGCGGCGATCGGGGTGGAGCAGTTGAAAAAGATCGAGCGGTTTACGGAGCGGCGGCGAGAGCTGGCGGAGCGATATCAGCGGGCGTTTGCGGGGATGCCGGAGGTGGAGTGTCCACCGGAGGCGGTGGAGGGGCGGCACGCGTGGCACCTGTATATTCTGCGGCTGCGGCCGGAGCGGCTCGCGATTGGGCGGGATGCGTTTCTGAACGAGTTGCGGGAGCGGCGAATCGGCATCAGCGTGCATTTCATACCGGTGCCGCTGCATCCGGTGTATGAGGGGCTGGGGGCGGCGTATCCCTGTCCGCGGGCGGTGTCGTTGTACGAGCGGATGTTTTCGCTGCCGCTGTATCCGGCGATGACGGAGGGGCAGGTGGACCGGGTGGCGGGTGCGGTGGGGGAGATTGTGGAGCGGTGGCGGCGTTAAGCGGCCGGGCGATGGACGGGCAGGGGGCGAACCATGAAAAAGAGCGGAATGATGCGGTTGGTACGGGTGCACCGGCGGCTATTGCTGGCGGGTTTGCACGGGTTGCTGATTGTGGTTGCCATGGTGCTGGCGTTCCTGCTGCGTTTTGAGTATTCGCTGCCGCGGGAGGCAGCGCCGGTGTTGTCGATGGCGGTGTGGCTGGCGGTGGTGGTGAAGCTGCCGGTGTTTGTGCTGCGGCGGCATGACCGGGGGGGATGGCAGTACGCGGGGCTGGTGGATTTGCGGCGGCTGCTGGGGACGAACGTGCTGGCGTCGGCGGCGCTGGCGGGAGTGGCGGTATGGGGGCTGGGGGCGGGGTTCCCGCGGTCGATTCTGGGGATCGATTTTCTGTTGTGTTTTCTGGCGACGGCGGGGCTGCGGTTTTCGGTGCGGCTGTACCGGGAGGGTTTGGCGCGGGAGTGGCAGGCGCGGGGTCCGGCGAAGGGGGTGTTGATTTACGGGGCGGGGCAGGCGGGTTTGGCGATTGCCAAGGAGATTCGGTCGAATCCATCGCTGGGGTATCAGGTGGTGGGGCTGCTCGATGATTCGCCGGCCAAGCAGGGTGCGACGCTGGCGGGGGCGACGGTGCTGGGTACGGGGCGGGAGGCGGCGCTGTTGGTGGACCTGGCGCGGCGGTCGCACCGGCCGGTGGCGGAGATTCTGATTGCGATGCCTTCGGCGAGGGCGGAGCAGATGCGGGAGGCGGTGGCGAACTGCCGGGCGGCGGGGGTGGCGGTCCAGACGATGCCCGGGGTGGGGGAGTTGCTGACGGGCCGGGTGCTGATGAGCCGGGTGCGAGAAGTGGCGGTGGTGGATCTGCTGGGGCGGGAGCCGGTGGAACTGGACGAGGCGATGATCCGGGAGCAGGTAGAGGGGCGGTGTGTCCTGGTGACGGGGGCGGGGGGATCGATTGGGTCGGAGATCTGCCGGCAGGTGGCGGGGTACGGGCCTCGGCGGCTGGTTCTGCTGGACCAGGCCGAGAGCGATCTGTTCCGGATTCATCTCGAGCTGCTCGAGCGCTTGCCGGGGGAGCGGGTGGCGCCGGCGGTGGCGGACATCTGCGACGCGCAGCGGCTGGATGAGCTGGTGCGGGAGCACGGGGTGGAGGTGATGGTTCACGCGGCGGCGTACAAGCACGTTCCGATGATGGAGTGCCATCTGTTTGAGGCCGTGCGGAATAACGTGATCGGCACTTACAACTTAGTGGAGGCCGCGGCGCGGCACGGGGTCGCGCGGTTTCTGATGATATCGACCGATAAGGCCGTCAACCCGACCAACATCATGGGTTTGACCAAGCGGGCGGCCGAACTGCTGGTGACCGCGCGGGCGACGCAGGAGGGTCGGACGGAGTATGTGGCGGTACGATTTGGCAACGTGCTGGGGAGCAACGGGAGCGTCATTCCGCTGTTTCGAAAGCAGATTGCGGCCGGGGGGCCGATTACGGTGACGCATCCGGAGATGCAGCGCTACTTCATGACGATTCCCGAGGCGGTGCAGTTGGTGCTGCAGGCGTCGGCCATGGGCAAGGGGGGCGAGATCTTCGTGCTCGACATGGGGGAGCCGGTGAAGATAGTCGATCTGGCGCGGAACATGGCGCGGCTGTCGGGTAAGACGCCGGGCGTGGATATTGAGATCCGGTTCACGGGGCTGCGGCCGGGCGAGAAGCTCTATGAAGAGCTGACGGCGGCGGGCGAAGATTTTCAGCCGACGCACCACAACAAGATCAAGATCTACCGGGGGCAGCGGCTGGCGCGGGGGCGGCTGCGGGAGTGGATGGAGCAGGTGCGGGGGGCGATTGCGCGGCGGGACGAGGCGCAGCTGCTGGGTTTGTTGAAGGATCTGGTGCCGGAGTATCAGCCTTCGGGGCGGTATAGCGAGATTTTGGCCGAGGCGCGGCATGGGCACCCGGCGTAAGGAGAACAGCGTTGAGCGAAGCGATTTCATCATTGCCGGTATTGCGGATTGCGCCCAGCCAGGGCTGGGTTTCGCTGCAGCTGAAAGAGCTGTACGCCTACCGGGAGCTGCTGTATTTTCTGATCTGGCGCGACATTAAAGTGCGCTACAAGCAGACGGCGCTGGGGGCGGCGTGGGCGATCATCCAGCCGTTTTTCACCATGCTGGTGTTCAGCCTGTTCTTTGGCCGGCTGGCCAAGATGCAGTCCGACGGGCTGCCGTATCCGGTGTTTGCCTACGCGGCGCTGGTGCCGTGGACGTTCTTTGCCCAGGGTTTGAGCCAGGCGTCGGACAGCCTGGTGGGGAGTGCGAATCTGATCCGGAAGGTGTACTTTCCGCGGCTGGCGATTCCGGTGGGCACGGTGGCGGGCGGGGTGGTGGATTTCGCGCTGGCGTTCGGGGTGCTGCTGCTGATGATGTTCTATTACGGCGTGCGGCCGGGCTGGCAGATTGTGTGGCTGCCGCTGCTGCTGCTGCTGGCGCTGGTGACGGCGCTGGGGGTGGGTTTGTGGCTTTCGGCGTTGAACGTGAAGTTCCGGGACGTGAAGTATGTGGTGCCTTTTGTGACGCAGTTCTGGATGTTTTTGACGCCAATTGCGTACCCGAGCAGTCTGCTGCCGGAGGTTTGGCGGCCGGTGTATGCGCTGAATCCGATGGTGGGGGTGGTGGAGGGGTTCCGGTGGGCGCTGCTGGGGACCGATACGGCGCCGGGGCCGATGCTGGGGGTTTCGGCGACAGTGGCGCTGCTGCTGCTGGCGAGCGGGGCATTTGTGTTCCGGCGGATGGAAAAGAGTTTCGCGGATGTGGTGTGAGGCGGAGGGAAGATGCAGGGTAACGCAGCATGTTTGCTGATGGCGGAGGTGGCGCAGGCGCACGATGGCAGCCTGGGCACGGGGCACGCCTATATTGACGCGGCCGCGCGGGCGGGCGCGGATGCCATCAAGTTTCAGACGCACTATGCCGACGCCGAAAGTTCGAGCTACGAGACGTGGCGGGTGCGCTTCAGCCGGCAGGACGCCACGCGCTACGACTACTGGCAGCGGATGGAGTTCAGCGAGACGCAGTGGAAGGAGCTGCGGGACCACGCGGTGAGCAAGGGGCTGCGGTTTTTGAGCTCGCCGTTTTCCAAGCGCGCCGTCGAGATGCTGCGGCGCGTGGGCGTGGACGCCTGGAAGGTGGCTTCGGGCGAGATCGGCAATCCGCAGTTGTTTCCGCTGATGGCGGAGACGGGGCTGCCGGTTTATGTTTCGACGGGGATGAGTTCGTGGCCGGAGATCGACGGGGCCGTGGAGCGATTGGAGCGGGAGCGGCTGCCGTATGTGCTGCTGCAGTGCACGTCGGTGTATCCGTGTCCGGCGGCGAAGGTGGGGGTGAATGTGCTTGGGGAGTTCCGGCGGCGGTACGGGTGCGCGGTGGGGTTATCAGACCATTCCGGGACGATTTATCCCTCGCTGGCGGCGGTGGCGCTGGGGGCGGAGGTGGTGGAGGTGCACGTGACTTTTAGCCGGGAGTGTTTTGGCCCGGACGTGGCGAGTTCGTTGACGACGGAGGAGCTGCGGCAGTTGGTGGACGGTGTGCGGTTTCTTGAGACAGCGATGGCGAACCCGGTGGACAAGGACCTGATGAGCCGGGAGCTGCGGGATTTGCGGCGGCTGTTTACGAAGAGCATTGTGGCGGAGGCGGACCTGCCGGCGGGAACGGTGTTGAACGACTGGCATCTGGGTTTGCGGAAGCCGGGGACGGGGCTGCCGGCGGAATTGTTGGGGCGTGTGGTGGGGCAGCGGCTGGCGCGGGCGGTAAGCCGGGGTCAGTTTTTGGTCGAGGAGGATTTCGCCGCGCCGGTGCAGCGGGAGTTGCAGGGGCGAGCATGAACGGGCGTTTCGCGGGTCTGATGGTGGGGCAGGAGGCGGTGCTGACGAAGGTGATCGGTGCGGCCGAGGTGGATGCGTTCGCCGAAGTGAGCGGGGACTTCAACCCGCTGCACGTGGACGAGGGATTCGCCCGGGCGACGGAGTTTGGGCGGCGCGTGGCGCACGGGCTGCTGCTTGGCAGTTACGTTTCGACGCTGATCGGGATGCGGCTGCCAGGGCCGGGGGCGTTGTGGGCCGAGCAGCGATTTCAGTGGCGGGCGCCGGTGTTTGTGGGCGATACGGTGCATTTGCGGCTATGGATTGCGCATAAGTCGGAGGGGACGGGGAGCGTGGTGGTGGAGGTGCGGGCGACGAATCAGGACGGGGCGACGGTGATGGAGGGCCGGGGGACGGTGAAACTGGCCGGGGAGGGCGGGGATGCGAGAGTCGATTGAGGCGGCCTTGGCGGCGGGCCGATACGGGGAGGCGCGGTCGGCCGTGGAGGCGATGTGGCGGGCGCAGCCAACGGTGGCGTCGGCGAACTACGTGATGGAATGCGCGGGCCGCTGGCGAGAGGCGTTGCCGGGCCGGCCGTGGCGGGTGTACTTTTTGCGGTCGTTCACTGTGGAGCCGCTGGTGCCGCTGCTGCGGGCGGGCGGGGTGCTGGCGGGGCTGGAACTGACGGTGGGGGTGGGGCCGCTGGGAGCGACGATGCAGGAGGTTCTGGCAGGGGAGAGCGAGTTGTACCGGTTCCGGCCGGACACGGTGATTGTGGCGGTGCAGACGCGGGATATCGCGCCGCGCCTGTGGGAGGATGGGGCGCCGGGGGCGGGGTTGGCGGCGGTGGTGGCGGAGGTCGTGGAGCACTACACGATGCTGGTGGAGCGGTTTCGGAGCTTCAGCCGGGCGGACCTGATTCTGCATTCGCTCGAAGAGCCGGTGCACCCGAGTTGGGGGGTGCTGGACGGGCAGTCTCCAGAGGGGCAGGCGGCGGCGGTGCAGGAGATCAATCAGGGGCTGCGGCGTCTGGCGGGCCGGTGGCCGGGGGTCTATGTGTTGGGGTATGACCGGCTGGTGGCGAGCCAGGGGCGGGTGCACTGGCACGATGAGCGGAAGTGGCTGCTGGTGCGGCTGCCGATGCGGGCCGACTGTCAGCCGGTGCTGGCGAGCGAGTGGCTGCGCTATCTGGTGCCGTTGGCGGGGCGGGGGGTGAAGGTGGTGGTGACGGACCTCGACAATACGCTGTGGGGCGGGGTGCTGGGCGAGGACGGACCGGACGGGATTCAAGTGGGTTTGGAACATCCGGGGGCGCATTACCGGGCGCTGCAGCAGACCTTGGTGGACTTCTCGCGGCGGGGGCTGCTGCTGGCGGTATGCAGCAAGAATGACGAGGCGGAGGCGGTGGGGGCGATCGACAGTCATCCGGGCATGTTGCTGCGGAGCGGGGCGTTTGCGGCGAAGCGGATCAACTGGAAGGACAAGGCGACGAATCTGCGGGAGATTGCCAGGGAGTTGAACGTGGGGCTGGAGGCGCTGGCGCTGGTGGACGACAGTCCGGTGGAGTGCGAGCGGGTGCGGCGGGAGCTGCCCGAGGTCACGGTGATTGAACTGCCGCCGGAGCCGGTGGGATACGCGGCGGCGGTGCGGCGGCATCCGGTGTTTGAACGGCTGGCGGTGAGCGAGGAGGACCGGGTGCGGGGCGAACTGTACCGGGCGCAGAAGGAGCGGGCCACGGCACAGCGGCAGTTTGGGACGGTGGAGGAGTTTTATGAATCGCTCGCGCAGGAAGTGGTGATGACGCGGGTCGAGCCGGCGCACGAGCAGCGGGTGGCGCAGTTGACGCAGAAGACCAATCAGTTCAACCTGACGGGGCGGCGCTACAGCGAGGCCGAGATCCATGAACTGGCGCGGCGGCGGGGGACGACCGTGTTTCAGGTGGCGGTACGGGACCGCTACGGGGATAACGGGATTGTGGGGGTGATTGTGTTCCGGCACGCGTCGGGGGTAGGCGTGATCGAGACGATGCTGATGAGCTGCCGAGTGATCGGGCGGACCGTGGAGACGGCGATGATGGCGCTGCTGCTGCGCTACGGGCGGCATTTGGGGTTGCAGTGGATTGAGGGCTGGTTTGTGCCGACGGCCAAGAACGGGCCGGCGCGGGAGTTTTACGCCGCGCACGAGTTTGCGCTGGTGGAGACGGGCGAAGCGGGGGCGCGGTGGCGTCTGGAGGTGGCGAACAGTTCGCTTGTCTGCCCGCGCTGGATGCGGGCAACGCTCGGAGGGGAGGGGGAGTATGGGAAATCGATCGCCTGTTGAAGAGGTGGACCAGGACGGGCTGCTGGCGGTGATGGATCGGGTGCGGCAGATCGCGGCCGATCTGTTCGCGGTGCCGGTTGATGGGTTGACGGAGGAGAGTTCGCCGGACTCGATCGGCAGCTGGGATTCGTTGAATCACCTGAATCTGGTGCTGGCGCTTGAGCAGGAGTGGGGCATTCAGTTCTCGCCCGAGGAGATGGAGGAGTTACTCTCGATGGCGCGGATTGCGCGGATGGTGGCGGGTAAGTTAGGGGAGGGTTGAGTGATGAGTATTGCGTTTCGTTACGCGGGCCTGGCGGAGTATCCGGAGGTGAGCCGGTTTCTCAACGATTACTGGGCGGCGAACCATATCTATTGCCGGCGCGAGGACCTGTACCGTTGGTCGTTCGGGCGGGCGGCGAGGGGCGGGAGCACGATGGCCGTGGCGGAGAGCGACGGAGAACTGGTGGGCATTCTGGGCGGCGTTCCCTTTGCGTTTAACTTATTTGGCGAGCGTAAGCAGGGCGTTTGGATTACTAACTACGTTGTGCGTCCGGACCACCGCCGGGGGTCCACGGCGCTGCAGCTGCTAAGTATGTTCCGGGCGAGCGCGGGACGGCAGGAGCAGCCCTACGACATTACGGTGGCCTTTGGCATCAACCCGGCGACGGCGGCGATTTACCGGGTGCTGCGGGGCGAGGTGCTCGCGGACATTCCGCGGCAGATGGTGGTGTTTCCGGGGGCGGCCGGGCGGATGGCCCAGCTGGTGGGGCTGGCGCATCCGGACTGGGAGCCGGAGCGGGCGGCGGCGCTGGCGGCGGCTTTGGAGCCGCGGGTGATGCCGGAGGCGCGGGCGGAGGCGCGGACGCAGTTCGATCCGGCCGAGTGGGACGAGCGGAACTGGCCGGCCATGGCCGCCGAGACGCTGGGCGCGGCCCGGGACGCGGAGTTTCTGCGGTGGCGGTACCTCGACCATCCGCTGTTTGCTTACCGGGTGGTGACGGTGGCGGCAGGCGAACGGACGGGGTTGGCCGTTTGGCGACTCGAGACGATCTACCGGGAGACGGTGGAGGGGCGGATGCCGGTGGACCGGATGGCGCGGCTGGTGGAGTTTCTGCCGGCGTCGGAGGACAACGGGCGGGAGTTACTGGCGGCGTTTCTTCACCAGGCGCGGGAGGCCGGGGCGCTGGGGGCTGATTACTACGGCTACCACGGGCGGACGGGGCGGTTGCTGGCGGAGGGGGGGATGACGCCAGCGGCGGCGGTGGAGGACGGGGAGTGGGCGCCGACGCGGTTTCAGCCGCTCGACGGGAAGCGGGGCGGCATTATGAGCGCGATGCTGGTGCAGTTTGCGCGGCCGGCGTGCGTGGCGGGGCCAGAGTGCCCCTGGTACTGGACGAAGGCGGATTCGGATCAGGACCGGCCGAATTAGGGATGGCGTGGGAATGGATAGGAGTGAGCCGATGCTGTTGGTTGTGATGTACCACTATGTGCGAGGGGCGGGGCGGAACCCGTTTCCCGCGCTGAAGAGCCTGGAAGCGGATCTGTTCTGCCGTCAGGTGGACGCGTTGCGGAGCCGTTATGAGATGGCGACGCTCGAATCGGCGCTAGCGCTGCTGCGGGGCGAGTACCGGGGGCGGCGGCCGCTGTGTTTGTTGACGTTTGATGATGGGGTGAAGGACCACTACCGGGAGGTGACGCCGGTGCTGGTGGACCGGGGGATTCAGGGGCTGTTCTTCCTGGTGACGGGCTGCATGGAGGAGCAGGTGGTGGCGACGGTGCATAAGAACCACTTTTTGACGGCGCAGTTGGGGCTGGCCGAGTGGCAGCGGCGGTTTGTCGAACGGGCGGGGCGGATGGGCGTGGCGCTGCCGGCCGTGGACGGGGAGGCGGCGGCCCGGACCTATCCGTGGGATACGCCGGAGGCGGCGGCGTTCAAGTACCGGTTCAATTTTCGGTTGCCGGCGGCGGCGCGGGAGCCGGTGGTGGCGGAGCTGTTCGCCGAGGAGTTTGGCGCGGAGGCGGCGTTTGCCCGGGAGTTGTACGTGAGCTGGGAGGAGGCGCGGCGGATGCAGATGGGCGGGATGGTGCTGGGGGGACATACGCACCGGCACGAGGCGCTGGCGGCGATGCCGGCGGCGGAGATGGAGCGGGACCTGGCGGAGTGCCGGCGGATTCTCGATTTGCGGATGCTGCCGCAGCCGCAGACGCCGTTCAGCTATCCGTACGGGAAGCGGGACTCGTTTACCGGGGCGGCGGTGGAGCGGCTGCGGCAGCTCGATTTCTGCTGCGCCTTCAGCACGGAGGCGGGGCGGAACGGGGTGGGGGCGGATTGTTACGCGCTGCAGCGCGTCGATTGCAGGCAGGCGGCTTGAAGGAGGAGGCGGCGCGATGGCGATGAAACGAAGAAGGGTTTGCGTGGTGCTGGTGGACCGGGCCAACTACGGGCGGATGAAGCCGGTGATGACGGCGATGGCGGAGCGGCCGGAGCTGGAGATGGTGGTGGTGGCGGCGGGAACCATGGTTCTCGAGCGGTTCGGCTATCCGGTGCAGAACGTCCGGCAGGATGGCTTTCCCGTGGATGGGGAGATTCACATTGAACTTGAAGGGTCGAAGCTGTCGACGATGGCGAAGTCGGTGGGGTTTGGCGTTGTGGAGTTCGCGAGCGAATTTCAGCGGCTGCAGCCGGATGTCGTCCTGCTGATCGGGGACCGTTACGAGGCGCTGGCGGCGGCGATTGCGGCGGCGTACATGAACCTCTGCCTGTTTCATATCCAGGGCGGCGAGGTGTCGGGTTCGATTGATGAGAGCGCGCGGCATGCGATCAGCAAGCTGTCGCAGTTTCATTTTCCGAGCACGGCCCGGGCGGCCGAGTATCTGGTGCGGATGGGAGAGCGGCCGGAGAGCATTCTGGGGGTGGGGTGTCCGGGCAGCGACCTGGCGCGGGAGATGGACCGTTCGCTGCGGGCCGATATCGTCAACGCGGCCGGCAGCGGCGCCTGGATTGATACGGAGAAGCCATTTTTGCTGGTGATTTTTCATCCGACGACGACGCGCTACGGGGGCGAGATGCGGCAGATGAGCGAACTGCTGGAGGCGCTCGGGAGGATTGCGATGCCGGCGGTGCTGCTGTGGCCGAACATTGACGCGGGCAGTGAGCAGATCAGCAAGTCGATCCGGGTGTTTCGGGATCAGAACGCGCCGGTGTGGCTGCGGACGATTACGAATCTGATGCCGGAGGAGTACCTGGCCGTGCTGGGGCGAGCGGCGTGCGCGGTGGGGAACTCGAGCAGTTTTGTGCGGGATGCGGGCTACTTCGGCACGCCGGTGGTGCTGGTGGGAGAGCGGCAGGAGGGCCGGGAGACGGACGAGCACGTCGTGCGGGCGGCGCCGGCGGCGGACGAGGTGGCGGAGACGATCAGCCGTCAGCTGGCGCATGGCCGGTATGCGCCGAGCGAGTTGTATGGCGATGGGCGGGTGGCGCGGCGGATTGCCGCGGCGCTCGTGAACCTGACGCCGTTTGTGCAGAAGCGGCTGCACTACATCTACGACTTGCCGAAGGCGGGCGGGATGGCGGTGCGCGGTGGTTATGCGAGTCGATAGGGGAGGAGTTGTGGATACGCAGAGTGTGCCAACGTTTTCGGTGGTGATCCGCGCGCGGAACGCGGCGGAGTATCTGGGTAAGGTGTTCGACGCCTTCGCGCTGCAGTCGGTGCAGCCGCGGGAGGTGGTGGTGGTGGACAATGAATCCACCGACGGGAGCCGCGAGATGGCCGAGCAGCGCGGGGCGCGGGTGGTTTCGATTGCCCGGGGGGACTTCACCTACGGCCGGGCGCTGAACCTGGGCCTGCGCGAGTGTTCGGGCGAGATTGTCTTCTTCATCAGCTCGCACAGTCTGGTGCTGGGCCGGGAGTTCTTCCGGACGGCGCTGCGGGAGTTTACCAATCCGCAGGTGGCGGCAGTGCGGTGCACGACGGTGTCCAAGACGCGGGACGTGGAGAGTTGGACGGAGCAGAAGGTGCTGCGCTGGCCGCTCGATCTGTACACGATCGTCGAGAACGGCCCGATTGCAAGCGGCTGCGCGATTCGGCGCAGATTGTGGGAGGAGGTGCCGTTTGATGAGACGCTCGAGGCGGTAGAGGACAAGCTGTGGGCGCGCGAAGTGATGAAGCGGGGCTACGTGGTGGTGAGCTCCGAGGCGATGTACCTGCACATGCGGCGCCGGGGGATGGTAGAGGCGATTCAGATCATGACGCGGGAGCGGCGGGCAATATTCCGCAGTACGGGCGAGACGTGGCCGCTGCCGCGTCCGACGCTGCCGAAGCTGCTCAAGGCGCTGCTGATCAGCGCGCCGCGGGCGGCTTTGCGGCTGGCGGCGCGGGAAGTGCTGCTGTACGGCTACATCCGGAGCATTCCGCTGCAGGCGCGGTTCCGGGCCAAAGCCGGGTCGATTGTGTAGCGGGAGGCGAGGCGATGCTTTCGGTGTTGGGGATAGTGACGGCGCGGGGCGGGTCGAAGGGGATTCCGCGGAAGAATCTGGCGCCGGTGGGCGGGCGGCCGCTGCTCGCGTACACGGCGGAGTCGGCGCTGCGGGCGCGGCGGTTGGCGCGGGTGGTGTTGTCGACCGATGACCCGGAGATAGCGCGGATGGGCGAGGCGCTGGGGCTGGCGGTGCCGGTGCTGCGGCCGGCGGAGCTGGCGCGGGATGAAACGCCGACGATTCCGGTGGTGCAGCACATGGTGCGGTTTCTCGAGGAGCAGGGGGAGCATTACGATGCGATTCTGGTGCTGCAGCCGACCAACCCGCTGCGGCGGGACACCGACATTGACGGGGCAATCGGGCTGCTCGAGCGGACGAAGGCCGACTCGGTGATCTCGTTCAGCGCGGTGGGGGAGCGGCATCCGGCGCGGATGAAAAGCATCGATGGTGAGGGATGGGTGGAGGATCCGCCGTTCGGCGAGGCGTTTGAGGGGCAGCCGAGGCAGCAGTTGCGGCAGCTGTATCTGCGCGACGGATCGATTTACCTGACGCGCCATGACGTCCTGATGGAGCAGCATTCGCTCAAGGGGGCACGGTGCCAGGCGTGGCTGATGCCGCCGGAGCGGTCGTGCAACGTGGATGATCTGTTTGATCTGCGGCTGGCGGAGTTTCTGCTGGCCGAGGCGGAAGAGCATGCGCATTCTGGTGGCCGAGTCTTCTGAGTTCTCCGCTACGGCGGCGGGGATTCTGGCGGGGGCGGGCGAGGTGACGTGGGCCGACGCGGACCGCGCGGGGCTGGTGGCGCTGGCGCCTGGGCACGAGGTGCTGTGGGTGCGGCTGCGGCACCGGATTGACCGGGAGATTCTGGACGCCGGGCGGTCGCTGCGGGCGGTGGCGACGCCGACGACGGGGCTGACGCACATTGACGGGGAGGAGGCGGCGCGGCGCGGCATTGCCGTCCTGAGCCTGCGGGGGGAGACGGAGTTCTTGCGGACGGTGCGGGCGACGGCGGAGTTGACGATTGGTTTAATGCTGGCGCTGCTGCGGGATCTGCCGGGGGCGCTGGCGCAGGCCCCGCGGGGCGGGTGGGACCGCGACCGGTTCCGTGGCCGGGAGCTGTATGGCAGCACGGTGGGCCTGGTGGGTTTGGGGCGGCTGGGGCAGCAGGTGGCGCGTTATCTGGCGGCTTTCGAGGCTGAGGTGCTGGCGTGCGACCCGTATGTCGAGCGGGCGGCGGCGCCGCCGAACGTGCGGTTGGTGGGGATGGCGGAGTTGCTGGGGCGGGCGGAAGTGGTGAGCGTACACGTGAATCTAACGGCGGAGACCAGGGGATTGCTGGGCGCGGCGGAGTTGGCGGCGATGCGACCGGGGGCGCGGCTGGTGAATACGGCGCGGGGTGAAGTGATTCGTGAAGAGGCGCTGTTGGAGGCGCTGCGAAGCGGCCATCTGGGCGGAGCGGCGCTGGACGTGCTGGCGGACGAGCATGCGGTGGGGGGGGATCATCCCTTGCTGCGGTACGCGCGGGGGCATGGGAATCTGCTGCTGACGCCGCATATCGGCGGGTGTACCGGAAGCTCAATGGAGCGGACCGAGGAGTTTCTGGCGGGCAAGGTGGCGCGCTGGATTGCGGGACAGGGCGGCGGGCAATAAGGAGAGAGGGATGTGCGGAATCGCCGGAGTTTTCGGAGAGGGTTGGGCGGGTACGGAGTTGGTGGCGATGGTGCTGAGCCAGGAGCACCGGGGGCCGGACACGCGCGGGGTTTACGTGTCGCCGCGGGGCGCGGCGGGGTTGGGGCATAACCGGCTGAGCATTCTCGATCTGTCCGAGGCGGGGCGGCAGCCGATGTCGAACGCGGCGGGCACGTTGTGGATTGTCTTCAATGGCGAAGTCTACAACTACCGGGAGTTGACGGGGGAGTTGGCCGGTTACGGTTTCCGTTCGCAGACGGATACGGAGGTGGTGCTGGCGGCGTGGGAGCGGTGGGGCGAGGGGTGCCTGGACCGGTTGATCGGGATGTTCGCGTTTCTGTTGTGGGATGAGCGGGAGCAGCGGCTGTTTGCGGCGCGCGACCGGTTTGGCGTGAAGCCGCTTTACTACCACCAGCGGCCGAACGGAACGCTGCTGGCGGCCAGTGAGATGCGGGCGCTGTACGCGGCCGGGGTGGAGGAGGAGGCGAACGCGCGGGCGTGGAGTACGTATCTGACCTACGGGCTGCATGACCATTCGGCGGAGACGTTTTCGCGGGGCGTGACGGCGCTGCCGCCGGGTCATTTGATGACGTGGCAGGCTGGGCGGCTGCGGGTGCGGCGCTGGTACGATCTGGCCGAGCACGTGGGGCCGGAGTTCGACGGGCGGAGCGGGGAGGTCGTCGAAGAGGAGTACTCGGCGCTGCTGCGGGAGTCGGTGGCGCTGCGGTTCCGTTCCGATGTGCCGGTGGGGATCAATATCAGCGGGGGGCTCGATTCGTCGCTGCTGCTTGGCCTGGTGGACGGGATGGAACACGGAGAGGGGAGCGAGGTGACGGCGTTCACCTACGTGACGGGAGATGCCCGTTACGACGAGACGCCGTGGGTGGAGCAGATGCTGGGGCAAACGCGGCACCGTTGGGTGGTGAGCCGGTTGCAGCCGCGGGAGGTGCCGGAGTTGGCCGCGGCGGTGCAGTCGAGCGCGGACGGGCCGTTTGGCGGGCTGCCGACGCTGGCTTACGCGGGGCTGTTTCAACAGGCGCGAGCGCGGGGGGTGGTGGTGCTGCTGGACGGGCAGGGGATGGATGAGCAGTGGGCGGGCTACGACTACTACGCCGGGTTGGCGAACGAGTCGGGGGCAGGCGCGGGGCGGGAGGCGATGCTGCAGGGGACGCGGACGCGGGCGACGCGACCGGAGTGTCTGCTGCCGGAGTTTCGCGCGCTGGCCGAGCCACTGGCGCCGCGGACGGCGTTTGCCGATGCGTTGCGCAACCGGCAATATCTGGACGCCTGCTATGCGAAGCTGCCGCGGGCGCTGCGCTTCAACGACCGGATTTCGATGCGGTATTCAACCGAACTGCGCGAACCGTTTCTCGACCACCGTTTGTTTGAACTGGCGCTGCGGCAGCCCGGGGACCGGAAGGTGCGCGGGGGAACGGGCAAGTGGATGCTGCGTCAGATAGCGGGGCGGGTGGCGCCGCGCGGTATCGTCGAGGCGCCGAAGCGGCCCGTGCAGACGCCGCAGCGGGAGTGGCTAGCCGGACCGCTGCGGCGCTGGGCGCGGGACTGCATCGAGATGGCGGTGGAGGAGTACCGGGGGGAGTGGTTGGACGCCAGGGCGGTGGCGCAGGCGTGGCGGGAGTTTCAGCGGGGCGAGCCGGACAACAGCTTCTACATCTGGCAGTGGATCAATTTGGGGCTGGCGATACAGAACAGGGTGGCAAGGACGGTATGAGCGAGACAGCAATCCGGATTCGGAATCTTTCGAAGCGCTATCAGATTGGCGCGCCGCAGCAGCGCTACCAGACGCTGCGGGACAGTATCGTCAGCGGACTGACCGCGCCGTGGCGCCGGCTGCGCGAGATGGGGCGGGCGCGGGCCGAGTCTGCCGACGCCACGCTGTGGGCGCTGCGCGAGCTCGATTTTGAGGTAAAGGCGGGCGAGGTGGTGGGGGTGATCGGCCGCAACGGGGCAGGGAAGAGCACGCTGCTGAAGGTGCTGTCGCGAATCACGGAGCCGACGAGCGGATATGCGGAGATTCGGGGACGGATCGGCTCGCTGCTCGAGGTGGGAACCGGCTTTCACAATGAGCTGACCGGGCGGGAGAACATCTTTCTGAACGGGGCGATTCTCGGCATGAAGCAGGCCGAAATCCGGCGGCAGTTTGATGCGATTGTCGCCTTTTCCGAGGTAGACCGTTTCATTGACACGCCGGTGAAGTTTTACTCGAGCGGTATGTATCTGCGGTTGGCCTTTGCCGTGGCGGCGCATCTGGAGCCGGAGACGCTGTTGATTGATGAGGTGCTCGCGGTGGGCGACCTGGCGTTTCAGAAAAAGTGTCTCGGCAAGATGGGCGAGGTGGCGCAACAGGGACGCACCATTTTGTTCGTGAGTCACAACATGGGGGCGGTGCGTTCGCTGTGCACCCGGGGGATTGTGCTGGACGGCGGACGACTGGTGCATCAGGGTGAAATCGGCAGTGCGATTGAGACCTACTACAACTTGACGGCGGCCTCGACGGCGACGCGGGAAGAGAGCGCGCCCCGGTCCGGATTCGGGTTTGGTCCGGTCCGTCCGGGTGACCGGGAGAGCCGGACGGTGGACCAGAAGGAGAGCTTCGAGGTGGAGACGGTGCTGCATCTGGCGCAGCCCGTGTGCGGCTTTACGCTGCTGTGCCAGATGGAGGACATGCACCAGCGGAACGTGTTCCATCTGCGGCGGGAGAGCGGCGACTTCGGACCGGATGCGGAGTGGCACGGCGCTTACTCGCTGAGGGTGAGGCTGCCGGCGCTGTGGCTCGAGCCGGGGATGTACGGCGTGTATTTCAAGATTCTGCTGCGCGGGAACCTGGCCCAGTCCCGGTATGTCTCCGAGGTACTGCACCTTGATTTTGCGGGCGAGAGCAGCGGTTGGGGCGCTTTGCTGACCCCGTCGACCGAGTGGTCGCTCGAGGCGAAGACCACTGAGGCCGCGCCCGCGGTGGAGAGCCCCGTGGCGAGCCGTTGATCGAATCCGGAACCAAATCTATGTCAACAACTGAGATGCAACCTTCGCCGTCGGATGCCGCGCGGCGGAACCGGCCGAGCCCGTCGCTGCCGCGGATGGAGGCGATTCTGCCGCGGGGCGAGGCGATTCGGAACTTTGTGTACGCGGGGGCGCTGGACCGGCTGCGTGGGCAGATGGAGGTGGACGTCCTCAGCGTGATGCCGGACGAGACGCTGCGGCAGATGATGGTCAACCGCTATGACTCGGTGATGGAGTTGATCGAGATCCCGGAGCGCTGGGGGGTCCGGGCGCTGCGCGGGATCGTCGAGATGGCACACGGCCGGTGGCTGTGGTCGGAGGCGGCGCAGGACCGCTGGCGGCTGCGGGATTATGAGGCGACGACGGTGGGGATGAAGGCCAAACGGCTGTTGTCGAAGGCGCTGTGCCTGCCGTTTGCCAGCCGGCGGGGGCTCGATGTGCTGTCGGCGGTGGAGCGCACAGGCAGCCGTGTGCTGCGCACGTCGGACTACTATCTGGAGCTGTTCCGGCAGCGCCGGCCGGCGCTGGTATTCAACGGATCGCACGTCCATTGCCGCGTGGCCATTCAGGCCGTGCAGGCGGCGCAGTGGTTGGGGATTCCGACGGCAACTTTCATCTTTTCCTGGGACAATCTGACGTCGCAGGGACGCATTTTCCTGCCTTATGACTTCTTCCTGGTCTGGAGTGAAGATATGCGGGCGCAACTGCTTGCACTCTATCCGCGCATTCCTCCCGCGCGGGTGTTTGTGACGGGCACGCCGCAGTTCGACTTTCATTTCGACCCCCAGTATCACTGGAGCCGGGAGGAGTTCTGCCGGCGCGTGGGCCTGGATCCCACGCGCCCTATTTTCCTCTACACGACCGGTATGCCGAACTACATGCCGGAGGAGATGCGCGTGGTAGAGGGAATCGCGGATCTGCTGGCCGCGCAGCCTGACCTGGGTCGTCCGCAACTGCTTGTGCGGGTGTATCCCAAGGACCGGACGACGCGTTTTGACGAGTTGCGCTCGCGCCGTCGCGACATTGTGTTTTCACCCGTCAACTGGGAGCAGGTGTGGCTGACTCCGAAGCCGGATGATGTCGAGTTGTACACCAATACGCTGCGGCACTGCGCGGCCGGGATCAACGTCTCCTCAACGGTATCGCTTGAGCTGTGTATGTTCGATAAGCCGGTCTTGAACGTGGGCTATAACCCGCCGGGCGCTGATATCTCTCCGGTCTCTTTTGCCGCCTACTACCAGTTCGATCACTACCGGGAAGTCGTCGAGAGCGGCGCGGTGACCGTGGTGAGTACGCAGGAGGAGATGGCGGGCTGCCTGCGCCGGGCGCTGCTTGAGCCGGGACACAAACGCGAGGAACGGAAGGCGTTGATCAAGAAGATGTTCGGGGAGTTGCTCGATGGCAGGAGCAGCGTCCGCGTGGCGCGGGCGCTGCTGTCGGCGGCCGGGCGCTCTCCCGAAAGCGAGGTATGGGCATGACGATCAAGACACGGATCAGGAACACTTATCGGAAGCTCTTCACGTTGCTGGGGCTGTATCCGAACCGCTGGAGCGTCGGGAACGCGTTCAAGGTGTATGAGTACCGGGAACTGGTCGACCCTGCGGGGGTGGGCCGGGAGGACGTGGTGCTGGACCTTGGCTGCGGGCAGGGGCTGCAGGCGCAGCTGCTGGCGTACGCGTGCAGCCGGGTGGTGGGGGTGGATGTCAGCCCCACGGCGATTGCGCAGGCGTGGGAGTATCGGCGCTACAGCCCGGTGCGTTCGCGGCTGCACTATCATTGCAGTCCGCTCGAGATGGCTGGACTGCCGGCCGACTGCTTTGACCACGTCTTCAGCTTTTGCGTGCTCGAGCACATTCCCAATCTGGATGCGGTGCTGGCGGAGTTGCTCCGCATCGTCAAGCCGGGCGGGGACCTGCATTTCACGGTGGATTCGCTCGGAACCATCACGGATCCGGCGGTGATTGCCCGGCACCGAAAGGACCACAGCGTGACGGAGTACTTCACGGCCGATTCGATTCGGGAGCGGCTGCAGCGGGCGGGGTTTGTGGTGACGGAGTGCCGCCCGATCTTTGGCGGGGCGCTGGCACGGGAGGAGTTTACGCGGCGGATTGTGAGCGGCGGGAGCCTGGGTTCGATCGGCAAGCTGCGGCTCTATCAAGGGCTCCGCGAGGAGGACCGGACCAATGCCGCCGCCGCGGGCATCATGGTGCTCGTGCGTGCGCAGAAGCCCTGGCCGCCGGCGAAGGCGTTGCCTGGCAGTAGCGCGGATACGGCGGCGGCGTAGTATGCGGCGGATCCTGGTGGTTTCGCATGTGCTGCCTTACCCGGCCTCGGCCGGCCAGCGGCAGCGCGTGGGGTTGACGCTGCAGGGCTTACGGGAAGCGTTCCACGTAACCTTCCTGACGACGGTGGCGCCGGACGAGGTCCGGCCGACGCGGGAGGCCTTGGCGGCGTGGTGCGATGAGGCGATTGTGGCCTCCTACGCGGAAGGCGCGGCGGGACTGTCCGGGTGGTGGCGGAGATTGGCGACGGCCTTTTACTGCATCTGGACCGGACTGCGCGCCTCCAACTATTTCCTCGAGCGCGTGGCCTTCCCGGCCGGGCGTTGGGAGGAGTTGCTGGGGGAGCGCGAGTTCGATTGTGTCCTGCTCGAGTACTGGCATGCGGCCGCTTCGATGCAGTATTTTCGCGACCGGGGGATTCCCGTCGTGCTCGATACCCACAACGTGCTCTGGCAGGCCTACCGGGCCGACCTGGACCGGCGGCGGTGGATCCCGGCGTGGTGGAAGCGGCGCGCGGTGGCGCTGTACCGCGAGGCGGAGGAGGAGGCGTGGCGGCAGTTCGACGGGTTGATTGCGATCAACCGGGAGGAGCACCTGGCGATGCGGCGCGCGGCGCCGCGGGTGCGCCATTTCTACACGCCGATGGGGGTGGACGTGGTGAACCGGTGGTGCTATCGCTGGCGTCCGGAAGGCTTGCGGATCTGCTGCTACGGTGGCTTTGGCAGTGCGCACAACACGGCGAGCGCGCTGCGGTGCGCGCGGCAGATTATGCCGATGGTGTGGCGCCGTCTGCCGCACGCCGAACTATGGCTGGTGGGCAGCCAACCCCCGGCGGCGCTGCGGGCGCTTGAAACGGATGCGCGCATCCGGGTGACGGGGTTTGTCGACGAGGTCCAGCCGCTGCTGGGGTCGATGCAGCTGGTGCTGTGTCCGTGGAAGGGGACGTACGGGTTCCGCAGCCGCCTCGTCGAAGTGATGGCGGTGGGCGTGCCGGTGGTGGCGAATCCGGACGCGGTAGATGGCATGGAGATGGCGCACGAGCAGGGCATTCTGTTGGGGGACGATGATACGGCGCTGGCGCTGCATGCGCTGCGTCTGTTGACGGATCGCCCGTTTGCCGCGCAACAGAGCGAGCGGGCGCGGGCGCTGGTGGCGGCGCGATATGGCTTCGAGGCCACCTACGGCGCCCTGAGCCGCGAACTGAGCCAGTGGGTGTCGGCCCACCCAAGCCGCGATACGGAGCGCGCATGCAACTTCTCGTGATCACGCACAAGCTATGCTGGGCCGCGGCGGACTCGCCGTCCGGCTACAGCACCGATGGCGGATTCCCGGCCCAGATCGAGGCCGTGGCCGGGCTGTTCGCGGGCACCCGCGTGGCGGTGCCGGTGAGCGCGAGGCCTCCCGGCAAGCAAGGCACTCCGGTGCAGGGCCGGGGATTGAATGTGGTCCCGTTGACGGAGCCGGCGGGAAAAGGATGGCGCCGGAAGTGGGGCATGCTGGAGTGGCTTGGCCGGAACGCCGCGACGCTGTGGCGGGAGGCGGGGGAGGCCGATGCCATCTATGCCCTGATCCCCGGGGACATCGGGTTGGTGGGCCTGCTGATGGGTCTCGCGCGCCGGAAGCCCCTGCTGGCGCGCTACTGCGGCGATTGGCACGATATGAAGTCTCCCTTTCAAGCCCTGACGCGATGGCTGATGGAGCGGGCCGCGGGCGGCCGGAACGTAATGCTGGCCACGGGTGGGGATAGCCGAGCGCCATCGCCCGGCTATCCCGATGTCCGCTGGATCTTCTCCACTTCGCTCTGGCGGTCGGATCTACAGCGCTGCGCTCCCACGGGGCCGCCCCGCAGTGCTCCTCTCCGTCTTATCAACGCGTGCCGCCAGGAGCCCTACAAACGCACGGAACTGGTGATTCAAGCCTTGCCTCTGTTGATCCCGCGCTTTCCCGCGGTCAGCCTCGACATCATCGGCGACGGATCGTCGCTGCCCCTCCTGCGGCAGACGGCAAGGGAGCTAGGGGTGGCCGACCGCGTGCGCTTTCACGGGCAGGTACCGCAGAGCGCGGTGCTGCCGCTGCTGCGGCAGGCGACCCTGTTCTGCTATCCCACGGCCACCGAAGGCTTCCCGAAGGCCGTCGTCGAGGCGCTGGCGTGCGGGCTGCCGGTGATCACGACCCCGGTCTCGGTGCTGCCGCTGCTGGTAGCTGACGGCGTGTCGGGCATCGTCCTGCCGGATCCCTCACCCGCGCCGCTCGCCGCGGCGATTGCGCGGTGCGTTGCCGAAGAAGCCGTCTACGCGCGGATGGCGGCGGCGGCCACCCGGGCGACGGCGCGCTACTCGCTCGAAGCGTGGCAGGACTCGGTGGGCGAACTGCTCGGGGCGGCGTGGGGAGGGTCGTACAATGCCCGCTAATCTCGATGGTCTGCGCGTGGCGTTCCTGGCGGGCACGCTGGGGCAGGGCGGCGCGGAGCGACAGCTGATCCATATGCTGACGGCACTGCGGCCGCAGGGGACGCAGCTCACGGTGCTGTCGCTGACGCGGGGCGAGCATTGGGAGGACCCGATTCTGGAACTGGGCATTCCGGTGATCTGGGTGGGGGAATCCGCTTTGCCGCTGCTGCGCCTGCGGCGCGTGATCGCGGAACTCGGCCGCCTGCGGCCGCAGATTCTGCAGAGCTGCCACTGCTTCACCAACGTCTATGTCGCCGCGGCGTCCCGCGCGGCGGGGGTGCGCGAAGTGGGCGCCATCCGTTCGGACACGCGGCAGACCGTATCCGGACGCTTCGCCACGTTGCGGCTGTGGAGCCTGCGGCACCTGCGTTCGATTGCGGTCAACTCCCGCGCCGCACTCGAAAGCGCGATTGCTTTCGGGGTGCGCCCGAACCGCCTGTTCCACCTGCCGAACGTAGTTGATACCCATCAGTTCTCGCCCGTAGACCGGGCCGTGGACCATGCCGGGCTTATCCGTCTCCTGGCCGTGGGGCGCTTGAGTGCGGAGAAGCGCTTCGACCGGCTGCTGCGCGTGGTAGCGGCACTTCCGCCGGCGGTGCGCGGCAGGATCCGCGTCACGGTGGCGGGCGATGGGCCATTGCGGGCGGTGCTCGAGCAGCAGAGCGAGGAGTGCGGCCTGCGGAGTACGGTTTGCTTTGCGGGTGCGCAGGCCGATATGGCGGAGCTCTATCGGGGCGCCGATCTGCTTCTGCTGACGTCAGACTCCGAGGGCAGCCCCAATGTGGTTTTGGAGGCGATGGCGAGCGGTTTGCCCGTGGTGGGAACGCGGACGGGCGGGGTCGCGGAACTGGTGGACCACGGCGTTACGGGCCTGCTGGCGTCGCCGGACGATGAGGTGGGCCTGGCCGTCGCGCTCGAAGCGCTGGTTCAGGATGAGGGTTTGCGGCGGCGGATGGGAGGACGGGGGCGCGACCGGGCGGTGCGGCAGTACTCCTGCGCGAGTCTGCCGCGTGCGCTGGGCAACCTTTACGGGATGGCGTTGAAATGAGCACAGGCCCTGTTTGGATTCAGGTTCCGGAACTGGCGGGCACCGAGGAAGGCCAGGCGCTCAGCCTGCGCTTTTGGATCGCCGCCTGCGGGCTGCACGTTCCCTTGGCGCTGCTGCTGCAGACGCAGCCGGCAGCCGGCGTCCTGCACGGGCTCGCGGCGCTGCTGTTTGGACTATACTCCGCCGTAAGCGGGCGGGTGGACCGCGCCGCCCAGGCGGCGGCCTACATCGCCGGCGCCGAGGTGTTGTGGCGGATGACGGGCGCGAGCCTGTTCTGGGAGTTCGGCAAGTATGCGCTGGTCCTGATCTTTGCCGCCACGATCGCGCGGAGCCCGGCGTGGCGGGTGCCGCCGCTGCCGCTGGCTTATTTCGTCGTGCTGCTGCCTTCGTGTCTACTGACGCTGCTGTCGCTCGAGGCCGAAGAGGCCCGCCGGCAGATCAGCTTCAACCTCTCCGGGCCGCTGGCGCTGGCCGTGAGCGTCTGGTTTTTCGCCAACTGCCGGCTTTCGCGGCCGGAGTGCGCGCAGGTGCTGCTGGCCTATGTGGCGCCGCTCGTGAGCGTGGTGACGATCACGGTGACGGCCACCTACCTGTCGGGTCCGATTGTCTTCGGCACGAACTCCAACTTTGCCAGCAGCGGCGGCTTCGGGCCCAATCAGGTGGCATCGAGCCTCGGGCTGGGCGTGCTGTTCAGCGTCCTGTTTCTGGCCCTGGTGCCGGAACTGGCGCTGGGCGGGCGGCTGTTTCTGGTGTCGCTGGTGGTGCTGTGTGGGGTGCAGAGCGCCATGACGTTTTCGCGCAGCGGGCTGATGTTGACGCTGCTGGCGGGGCTGGTGGGGGTGTTGTTCCTGCGGCGGGACCCGCAGGTGGTGCTGCGGGTGGTACTGTGCGCGGCGGCCGGCTACGGCCTGGTGGCCGGGGTGGTTTCGCCGGCGCTCGATTCGTTCACGGGCGGGGCGCTGAGTCGGCGGTTTGAGAGCCGGAATCTCAGCCACCGCGATGATCTGGTGCTTGCGGACTTGGCCATTTGGCTCGAGAATCCGGTGGGCGGCAGCGGGCCCGGGGTGGCCAAGTCCGAGCGTGCGGCGCGGACTCATTCGAGCAGCATTGCGCATACCGAGTTCAGCCGGCTGTTATCGGACCATGGCCTGTTTGGCCTGGTGGCGATGGGGCTGCTGCTCGCCATGGGGCTGCGGATGCTGCGGACGGCGGAAGCGGGCGGGCGCCGGGCGTTCGTGGCGGTGATGGTGACGTGGAGTCTGGTCTACATGGCAGTGAACGGGATGCGGCTGGTGGCTCCCGCGCTGCTGTTGGGTTTGGGCGCCCTGCAGTGGAAGGCCCGGACGCCGGGCCGCAGGTTCTTTCTCAAGGAGGCGGCATGATCTCCAAACTCAAGGCGGTTCCCTTTCGGCTGGATGCCGCGAGCCACACCGACCTGCCCCGGGTCCTCGGGCAGACGGAGGCCGCCCTGCACCCCGGCCCGCCGGGGTGGCTGCAGGCTTCGTTTGGCTTCTTCGATATTCATACCCGGCAGAAGTGGACGCTGCTGCGGCCGCTGCTGGGCGGACTTCCGCGGCGCGGCTTGCGTCTGCTGGACGCCGGATGCGGAACGGGCCGGTGGGCCTTCGAACTGGCGGCGCGCCGCCCCCAATGGAAGGTAACCGGCATCGATCAGGATCAGCACTCCGTTGCCGAAGCGCTGGTTCGCGCCCGCCGCCTGGGCTTTGACAACGTGAACTTTGAAGTGGCCGATTTCCTCGACTACGCGCCGCCCGAGCGCGTCGATGTGCTCCTGTCGATCGCTTCGGCCCACTACCTGGCTCGGGCCGGAAAGAGCCAGCAGCTGTTCAGCCGCTTTGCCGATTGGCTGGCGCCCGGCGGCACGCTCTTGCTCTACGGTCCGCGGGAGCCGGAAGCTATCCCCACGATGGACTGGCTGCCGCCGCTCACCAACGATTGGGGATTCGCGCGGCTCCAACTGCTGGAACTGTGCCGGGGACATGGTCTGGAGACCGCCCTGCCGGGGGCTTACGGTCTGTTTCCCGTCATCGGCCGCACGGCGACCATGGCCAAACAGCTCGCGATTGCCACCGACGGCAGCCCGCTGCTGCGCGCGCTGGCCTATCCGGCGGTGCGGGCGTTCGGGTCGGTGGGTCTGCTCGGGCCGCGGGTTGATGAGCCATCGTCGGCCTGGCTCCTGGTGGCGCGCCGGAGCGGGGCATGAGCGGGCGGCCCCACCCCGGCCGTCTCCTGCTGTTCTGGGACTATGACACGCAGTGGGGCGCTGACCGCTCCCGCAGCGGAGGGGGGCCCAAGGATTGGGGGCCGGAGGAGTTCACCAACACCGAGCGGCTGCTCGTTATGCTGGAGCGCTATCAGATCCACTGCTGCTTTGCGGTGGTGGCCGCGGCGGCCAAGGCTGGTTCGCGCCCCTATCACGACCCCGGGCAGATTCGCGTCATGCACGAGGCGGGCCATGAAGTCGGGTGCCACTCGCTGCATCACGACTGGCTGCCGGGCTTGTCGCCGGGCCGGCTGCGGGACAATCTGCGGCGCGGCCGGGAACTGCTCGAAGACTGCATTGCCGCGCCGGTGGAGAGCTTTGTGCCGCCCTACAATCAACCCTTTCATTACCCCGCCGCGCTCTCCTTCAGCCGGTCGGAACGGGCCGAGGCCGGCCCGGGTCACCTCGACTTTCCGCAGTTGTGCCGCGCCTTGCGCGCCACCGGGTATCACTTCTGCCGGGCGGCTTACCGCCCGCTGCCGCAGCGTTTGCTCGAACGGCTCCTGCGGCGGCCCTGTGATGCGCCAGGCAAACTGAAGCAGGTCGAAGGCGTCTCGTGCCTGCGCCTGAACGCCGGCTGCGGCTTCGCGGAACCGGCGCGCCACATGGTGCGCCGATGCGCGCGCGATGGGGGATACGCCGTGGTGTACGGGCACCCGCACTCGCTATCGACCGCGGGCCCGCAGTCGTTTGCCAGTCTGGCGGACTTGTTGGCAGAGGTGCGGGAGATGGTGGAACAAGGAGAACTCACTGTGATGCTGCCGCGCGAACTGCACCGTGGCGGGGCGGAGGTGTGATGGCCGATCGGAACGCGGGTTCCGTGCTGCTCGTCGGCAATTTTCTGTCGGCGCCCGGGGGCGCGCGATGCGTGTGCGAGGACCTCGCCGATCATCTGGCCGCGGAGGGATGGCAGGTGCGGCGCACCTCGGCGCGGATCTCCCGGCCGCTCCGGCTGTGCGAGATGGTCGCCACCGCATGGCGCCAGCGGGACGGGTATGGCGTGGCCGCCGTCGATCTCTACAGCGGCTCGGCGTTTCTCTGGGCAGAGGCTGTGTGCGAGGTGCTGGCGCGGGCGGGCAAGCCCTTTGTGCTGACGCTGCACGGGGGCAACCTGCCGGCCTTTGCGCGGCGGTGGCCCCGGCGCGTGCGCCGTCTGCTGGGGGCGGCGGCGTCGGTCACTGCCCCCTCGGGCTACCTGCGGGAGCAGATGCTCCCCTACCGCGGCGATATCGTCATGATCCCGAACGCCATCGACCTGGCGGCCTATCCCTATCTTTTCCGGCCGCGCGTGTCGCCGCGGCTGGTCTGGCTGCGGGCGTTTCATGAGATCTACAACCCCACGCTCGCGCCGCGCGTCCTGGCGCTGCTGGCGGCCGAGTTCCCCGGCGTCGAGTTGACGATGATCGGCCGGGACAAGGGCGATGGCAGCTTCGCGGCGACGCGGCAACTGGCCGCCCGGCTGGGCGTGGCGCATCGACTGCACCTGCCGGGCGGGGTAGCCAAGGCCCAGGTTCCCGCGCAGCTCCAACGCGGCGACATCTTTCTCAATACGGCGCGGATCGACAACACCCCGGTCAGCGTGCTCGAAGCCATGGCGTGCGGTTTGCCGGTGGTGAGCACGAACGTTGGCGGCATTCCCTATCTGCTCACGCCGGGGCGCACGGGGCTGCTCACGGCGCCGGATAACGCCGGCGCGATGGCGGCGGCCATTCGGGCGCTGCTGCGCAACCCGGCGCTGGCGGCTGGCCTGTCGGCCGCCGGCCGCGACCTCGCTGCCGCCTGCGGCTGGTCCCGTGTGCTGCCGCAATGGCAGCAGCTTTTGCACGGTCTGCGGCGGAGACCATCCCTATGAATCCCATCTTTCACGAGATCTACGCCAAACTGCCGCCCGCGCTGCGGACGGTGCCGGCCACGCTGCGGGGCTACTATCTGCGCTCCTGGCGCTACGGTCCGGAGACGCCGCGCCTGGTGGCCGAAGCCTTGGCCCGGGAGCACTGGACGCCCGAACAGTGGCGGATCTGGCAGGACGAGCAACTGGCCCGTCAACTGCACCGCGCCGCCACGCAGGTGCCCTTCTATCGCCAACAGTGGCGCGCCCGGCGTCTGCGGGGCGACAAGGCTTCCTGCGAGGTGCTGGCCAACTGGCCGGTCTTGTCCAAGCAGGCCGTGCGCGAGGCTGGCCCGGCGCTGGTGGCCGACGATTGCGACCGCTCGCGGATGTTCGCCGACCGCACCAGCGGCACCACCGGCACCCCGTTGACCATCTGGCAGCGGCGCGGGGCCGTGCGCGGCTGGTACGGTCTGTTCGAAGCGCGGACGCGAGCCTGGTACGGCGTCTCGCGCTTCTCCCGCTGGGGGATTCTGGGCGGCCAGACCGTCACCCCGCTCGCGCAGCGCCGGCCGCCCTACTGGGTCTGGAACGCCGCTCTCGGACAGCTCTACCTCTCCACCTTTCATCTCAAGGAAGAGTTCATTCCCGACTACGTCCACGCCCTGCGCCGCCACCGTATCGAGTACCTGGTTGGCTACAGCGCCGCGCTGCACCTCCTCGCCCGCTATATTTTGGCGCGGGGCATCCGCTTGCCGCTCCGCGTGGTGGTCACCAACGCCGAGCCGCTGTTTCCGCAGCAGCGCGACGCCATCGGCGAGGCCTTCCGGTGCCCTGTCCGCGCCACGTACGGCATGGCCGAAGCGGTGGCGGCCGCATCGGAGTGCGAGCACGGCGCCATGCACCTGTGGCCCGACGCCGGCATCCTCGAGGTTCTCACCGAAGGCGAGCCGGCCCCGCCCGGCGCCACCGGTGACCTTGTTTGCACCGGCCTGCTGAATCCGGACATGCCGCTGATCCGCTACGCCGTCGGCGACCGGGGGCGCCTCAGCGCCGCTTCGGAACCCTGTGCCTGCGGACGCACCCTGCCGCGTCTCGAAGCCATTGAAGGGCGCACCAACGATTCGCTCGTTGCCCGGGACGGCCGCCGGGTCTTCTGGCTGAACCCCGTCTTCTACGGCTTGCCGGTGGCCGAAGCGCAGATCGTGCAGGAGTCGCTCGATCTCGTGCGCATTCAGTACGTCGCCGCGAACGGGTTCGACCGCCTGGCGCGGCAGACGATCATCGACCGGATTCATCGCCTGATCGGGCCCGTTCAGGTGCAACTCGAACCGGTGGCGCAGGTGCCCCGCGAACCCAGCGGAAAGTTCCGCGCGGTGCTTTGCCGCGTGGCCGAAGCCTCGCTGCCGCCCTTATCCCGCTAGTGGAGGTGTTCATGTCCTCTCCGATTGTTTCCATCGTGATTGCCTGCCGCAACGAGGCGAGCTATATCGAAAACTGCCTGCGCGGCTTCCTCCGGGGCAGCGTCCGCGAGATCGAACTGCTGGTGGTGGACGGCGATTCCGAAGACGGCTCGGCCGCGCTCGTCGAACGGATCGCCACCACTGAAGACAGCCGCGTCCGTCTGCTGCATAACCCCGCGCGCCGCACCCCCATGGCGTTCAACGCGGGTATCCGCGCGGCCCGCGGCCAATTCATCGCGATCTTCGGGGCCCACTCCGTACCCGCGCCCAACTGGGTGCAGGCCAACCTCGCCGTCCTGGCGGCCCACCCGGAGGCGGCCGCCGCGGGCGGACTCCTCCGCACGGTCAGCCACACCTTCATCGGCAACGCGATTGCCGCCGCCCTCAGTTCTCCGTTCGGCGTGGGCAACGTGCGCTTCCGGGTGGGCGGGCCGCCCGGCCCGGTCGACACCGTCGTCTTCGGCTGCTACCGGCGCGAGGTCTTTGCCCGGCATGGCCTGTTTGATGAGAGCTTCCTGACGAATCAGGATGATGAGTTCAACCTGCGCCTCGTCTCCCGCGGCGAAACGCTCTACTTCGATCCCGCCATTCAACTCGACTACAACGCGCGACCCACCTGGACCAAGGCGCTGGAGCAGTACTGGCGCTATGGCCGCTACAAGCTCAACGTGTTTCGCCGGAACGGACAGATCGGCAGTTGGCGGCAGTTGGCGCCCGCGGCCTGGACGGCCTTTCTGCTGCTCGGGCTGCTGGGCGCCATCTTCGTTCCCGCGCTGCGGCTGCCCGCGCTGCTGGGCGTGGCGGCGTATGTGGCCGCCGGCCTCGTCGCAATGGTCGCCAAGGTGCCGCAATACGGCGCGGCGTGTCTGCTGTTTCTGCCCGTTGCCGCCTCGATTCACCTCGCCTACGGTATCGGCACCTGGCAGGGGCTGTTCGAAACCGGCTACACGCAGCGCCACTAACGCGGCTGGATGACTACCCGATGATCTCTACTCCGGCTCCTCCGCGTGTCGCCTCCGTGGCCGTCCCCGGGCTTTGGCTCGCGGGCCTGCTGGCTTCGGTTGGCTTGGGCGCCGCCGTGGCGCTCGGCTGGCTGGCCTGGGACCGTTATGCTAAGGCGGCGCTGCTGGTCGTCCAGTACGGACTGCTGCTGCCGGCGGCGCTGCGGTTTCGCCGGGCCGCCGGGGTAGCCGTCGGTGAGCCGTTTGGCCGCGAACTGCGATACGCCGCTATCCTGTTGCTGTGCGCCGTGGCCATGCCGCTGGCGGCCCACCTCGGCGATGCCATCTACTCCGGTGACGAGAGCGCCTACCTGTTTCAGGCCCGGCTCTTCGCGGCCGGCCGCCTGACGGCGGAGTCGCCGGCTGAGGTAGCGCCGCCGCGCTTGTTCCACTTCCAGCATCATCTGATGCACGAGGGGCGATGGTTCGGAAAGTATCCGCCGGGTTGGCCGGCCCTGCTCGCGCCGGCAACGCTCGTGCACGGAGAGCGGCTGCTGAATCCGCTGGCCGGGCTCATGATCCTGTGGCTCACCTGGCGTATTGGCCTGCTGCTGTTTGGCATCGTGGTGGCGGAGCATGCCGTGCTGCTGCTGGCCGCCTCGCCCTTCTTCACGTTGAGCTGCGTGGACTACCTCTCGCACGCTCCCGCGTGCCTGCTCCTGGCCCTGGCGCTCTACTGCCTGCTGCTGGCCTGGCGGGGACGCCATCCGGCCCGCGCTCTGGGCGGCATGCTGCTGGCGCTGTTTCTGCTGGCACTCGTGCGTCCCTACGTCGCCGCCTGGACCGGTTCGCTGCTGGGGCTGGGCGCGCTGTGGTTGCTGCGTTTTCGCTGGCGTAAAGCGCTGCTGCTGGCGGGGGCGGGCGCCGCCGCGGCCGTCCTCGCTTTGTTCGTCCTGCTCTGGTTCAACAAGCTGGTGACGGGTGCCTACTGGCCTCATGCCTATGCCCTCTACACGGGAACGCGCGAGATCGCCGAAGTATCCCTCTCCCCGGCGAGCCTTTGGCGGAACCTGACCACGCTCACCGCCCACGCCCTGGGCGAGACCGTGCTGGCCGGCTTCCCTTTTCTCCCTCCCCTGGCGGGCTTCGCCGTCTGGCGCAACCGGCGGCGCTCGAAGGTGATCCTGCTGCTGGCCGCGCTGGCCGCTTCGCTCGTGGTTGCTTACCTTGCCCAGTCCCGCTCCTCGTTCTCGCTGGTCGGCGAGCGCTACTACTTTGAAACGTTCTTCCTGATGGCGCTGCTCGGCGCCCTCGGATGGACCGAGTTCTGGGCCGGTCGGCCCCAGGCCGCTCGTCTGGCGCTCGGGGCGTGTCTGCTGCTGCAGATGGTGCTGTTCCCGGTGTACGGCCGTCGCCTGCTCGACGCGCACGCCCCCTCCCGGCAAGTCCTGCGCGCCGTGCGCGAACTTCCTCTTGATGACGCCGTCGTGTTCCTCCGGAACAGCGTTCATTTTCGCGCCTTCGACCTCAATCCCAATCCGCCCGACTGGCGCCGCGCCCCGCTCTTCCTCATGGCCGACCCCGGCCCCGCGCGGCGCCGGGACGTGGTCTGCTCCCTGGGTCGCCGCCGCTGGGTAACGGCCGGCTACGACGACGCCCGCGGCGTGGCCCTCGTCGGCGCGGCCCAACCCGTCAACTGCCCCCGTCCTGGCGGCGAGTGAGTGCTTATGCGACTGTCTCTGATCCTGTGTCTACTCTCCGCCGCCGGGTTGGCCGGCGCGGCGGAGTTCTTTGTTAGCCCCTTCGGATCGCCCGGCGGCAACGGTTCGGTGGCCTCGCCGTGGGACCTCTCGACCGCTCTCGCCCAGCCCGCGGCCGTGTTGCCGGGCGACACCATCTGGGTGGGCGAGGGGACCTATCGCGGTTCCTTCACGAGCCTCTTGCGGGGCACCGCCGCCCGGCCCATCGTCGTGCGCGCCGCGCCGGCGGCACGCGCCGTGATCGATGGCGAAAGCGATAGCCTGCTCCCCGCCGTTTTCACCATCCGCGGCGCCTACGCCTGGATCTGGGGCCTCGAGATCCTCAACTCTCATCCCCGGCGAACCTACCCCACGCCGGCCACCGGCCGGCCCACCGGCGTCGACATCTTCGGCACCGGCGTCCGTCTCATCAACTGCCTCGTACATGACCACGGCAGCGGCATCGGCTTCTGGTCGAACTCGGTCGACTCGCAGCTCTACGGCGTCATCGTCTACAACAACGGCTGGGACGGGCCGGACCGCGGCCACGGCCACGCCGTCTACGCGCAGAACGAGCAGGGCGTCAAGCGGATCACCGACTCGGTCTTCTTCAACTCCTTCAGCCACGGCATCCATATCTACGGCTCGGAGGAGGCGTCTCTGAACCAGTTCCGCGTCGAAGGCAATATCGCTTTCGACAACGGAGCCCTCTCGCGCACCGGCATCACCCGCAACATTCTTCTCGGCGGCGGTACCGTGGCCCGGGACAACCTGCTGGCCGACAATTACACCTACTTCTCGCCCTCCCCGCTCGTGGGCCAGAACAACATCGGCTACCGGGCCGGCTGCGACGGCATGGCCGTCCGGCGGAACTACTTCGCCAACGGCGGGCTGGTCGCCATCGAATGCCGCAACGTCGTCATCGAGGACAACTTCTTCCACCCCTACATCTTTGGGCTGCCCGAGGCCCAACTCGCGCGGAACACGTACGTCCGCACCCGCCCCACCGGTACCCGCGTCTTTGTTCGTCCGAATGAGTACGAACCCGGCCGCGCCCACCTCGCCGTATTCAACTGGGACCTTCGCGACCGGGTGCCCGTCGATCTGTCCCCCTTCCTGCGGCCCGGCCAGGTCTTTGCGATCCGGGACCTGCAGAACCCGCTCGGGCCGCCCGTGGCCGGCGGCGTGTTCGACGGGCGGCCGGTAAGCCTGCCGCTCAACCTCACCACCATCGCTACGCCCGTGGGCGAGCCGGGCGCGCAGGCCCGGCATACCCCGTCCGAGTTCGGCGCCTTTCTGCTGTTGCCCTACGCTTCGCCGGTGCGCCGCCGCGGCGGGGAGAACGGCTCCGGCCGCCTTCCCGCTATCCCCTAATCAGATCTTTCGAAGGAATCCGGCACTGCCATGACTCTTCTCCCGACGTTTCTCTTCATCGTGCTCAGCGGATCGCTGCTGGCTATCGTCCTGTTTCGCAGCTACCGCCCCGGCGCCACGCCGGCCCCCGGTCTGGCGGGCCGTCTGCTGCTCGCCGAGTTCCGGCCCCAGCAACTGGGCGGCTTCTCCTACTTCGCGCTAATCCTGGCCAGCCTGTTCGGGCTGTTTGTCGAACTGCTGCTGATCCGCTGGGTCTCCTCCGAGATCCGCATCTTTGCCTACTTCAAAAACTTCGTTCTCATCGCCTGCTTCCTCGGCTTCGGACTGGGTTCGCATCTGTCGCACCGCCCCATCCGTCTCGGTGCGATGCTGCTGCCCCTGGCCTGGCTCGCGTTCCTGATCAAGACGCCGTTTCCGCCTCTGCGGCAGCTGGTCAGCGAACTGCCCGACTACCTGGGCGCCTTCTCGAGCGTGCACCTCTGGAGCGTCCCGACGATGTCGTTCACGCCGCAGTCGATCAAGGGGCTGGTGGGAGCGATGGTCGTGGTCGTGCCGATCTTCGCGCTGATCGCGCTGCTGTTCGTGCCGATCGGCCAGCTGGTGGCTTGGTACCTCGAACGGGCGCGCAACGGCGTTACGGCCTACACGGTCAATGTGGCCGCGAGTCTGGCGGGAGTGCTGGTCTACACCTTGCTGTGTCTGTACTCGCAGCCCCCGCCGGTTTGGTTTCTGCTCGGTGGGTTGATGCTGGCCGGGCTCCTTTGGCCGGTGCGACGGCTGGCGGCGGGCGCCGCGCTGGTCTTTGCGCTGTGCGCCGCTTTAGCGGCCATCACCCCGGCCGGCCGCACGGTTCTCTGGTCGCCCTATCAGAAACTGTCGATTGCGGAGTGGCGCGATACCGACGGCACCCTCATCGGTCACAACGTCAGCACCAACGACAGCTGGTATCAGGTCATGATCAACCTGTCGGCGCCCTTCCTCGCCGCGCATCCGCACCTGCTGCGCGGGGTGCCGATCGAATGGAATGCCTATAACATTCCCTACCAGTTCGTCCCCGCGCCCCCATCGGTGCTCGTGCTCGGCGCGGGCTCCGGCAACGACGTCGCGGCGGCCATCCGCAACGGCGCCGGCCGCGTGGTCGCCGTCGAAATCGATCCGCTGATTCTTCGCGAGGGCCGGCGGCTGCATCCGGAGCGGCCCTACGACTCTCCGCAGGTGCAGACCGTGCTCGCCGATGCCCGCGCCTATGTGCAAAACAGCCAGGAACAGTTCGACCTGATCCTGTTCTCCCTGCTCGACTCGCACACCTCCTCTTCGCACTTCTCGAACATCCGCATCGATAACTACGTCTACACGGTCGAGGCGCTGGCCGCCGCCCGGAAGCTGCTCAAGCCCGACGGCGTGCTCGTCATGAAGTTCTGGGTCGACCGGCCGTGGATCGCCGGGCGTCTGCGGGCATCGCTGACGCAGGTGTTTGGCCAAGCCCCGGTGCAGCTCGAAGCCGAGCCTTCCTACACCACCGAAGGCAGCTTCTTCCTGTCCGGTTCGCCGGCCACGCTGGAGCGCGCCCTGGCTAACCCGCGGGTGCGCGCGTACGTTGATGCCCACAGCCGCATGCCCATCACCCCCGCGCCGGTTACCACCGACGACTGGCCGTACTTCTATCAGGAGAAGCCCGGGCTGCCGGTAAGCGTCGGCCTGATTTCGCTGGTGATCGCTCTTGTCTCTATCCTCGCCGTCCGCGCCACCGGTCCGTTCGGCCTCGCCGCGGGCCCGGCGCCGGCACCCGGCAGTCACTGGCACTTCTTCTTCCTCGGCGCGGCGTTCCTGCTGCTCGAAGCCCAGATCGTCAGCAGGATGGCGCTCCTGTTCGGCACCACGTGGATGGTGAACTCGGTGGTCATTTCGGCGTTGCTGCTGCTGATCATGCTCGGCAACACGCTGGCCGCCCGCTACCCGCGGCTGCCGGTCCTCTGGCTCTATCTTTGTCTCTGGGCGAGCATTGCCGTCGCCTATGGCACGCCCGTTGAAGCGCTCCTGTTTCCCTCCTTCTGGCAGCGCGCCCTGGCTGGCGGGGTGGTGCTGTGCCTGCCCGTCCTGTTTGCCGGTATGATCTTCCTCCGCAGCTTTTCGGCGGCCGGTTTTCAGGGCTCGGCCCTGGGTTCGAATCTCATCGGAGCGTTGCTTGGCGGGCTGGCGGAATCGCTCTCGATGGCCACCGGGCTCCGGTCGCTGGCGGTGGCGGCGGGCTTGTTCTATTTGGCGGCGTATCTATTCCGCCCGCGGCAGAGGGCGGCGGCTCCGGCGCCGCCGGTTACTCTGTACGTGGTGCGGGAAACTCACCCGGCCTGAGGCCGGGCAAGGGTTGGGTTAACGGGTGTGGTTAGCGGATTTCAATCGCGGCGACGCTGGGGTTTTCGACCACCGGAAGGAACTCGATCACCACCGCGCCGTTGGTCACCTCCACCGGGAACTCGCGGTCGACGGCCGCGAACGCTCCGCCGGCGGCGGTAATGTCGAAGCCGGTGAGCACCTGCGTTCCGTTGATCCGGACGCTGAAGACGCGCCGGCCGGTTTGGTTGAAGTAGATTTCGGCAAACCGCAGGCGGACCGTGCGGGCCCCGTTTGCTACCGGAACCGTGTAGCGGAAGGCGCCGTAGCGGACGGTGCGGTAAAGACCGGGGTCGGTGGTATTGGCGATGGCGGCGGTTGTCTCAAACACGGCGCCTCCCGATACGCTGCTTTCGGCCAGCCACGGAATACCGGCCGTGTCTACGTACCGCGCACCGCCAGCGTTCATCCGAATGGGAGTAAACGTCGTGGGGCTTGGTGGCGTAACGGGAGGCGGCGTCAGGGTGAGTTGAGCTGTCGCGCTCTTTGCCGGGTCCGCCACGCTGGTAGCGCGGACGGTGACCACCGTCGAGGTGGTGACGGCCGGGGCCTGGTAGAGTCCGCCGGTGGTGATGTTGCCCACCGCGGGCGACAGCGACCAGGTGACGGCGGAGTTGGCCGCGTTGCTGACCTGAGCGTTGTACTGCAGCGTGCCGCCCGCGGCGACGGTGGCCGTCGCGGGCGTCAACGCCACGGCGACGGCCGGCGGCGGCGGGGTGGTCGTGAGCGGCTGAATCTCGATGGCGTTGACGAGGGCATAGTCAATTTGCGAAACGAACCCAAGCGCGATCTCTCCGCCCGTGACGGCGATGTCGAACGGCCGGTCGACGGGGGTGTAGGCGCCGCCGGCGGCGAAGACATCGAACGAGGTGAGCTTGGGCTGGCCGTTGATCGTGACCGAGAACAGGCGGGCGCCGGCGCGCTCATGGTAGATCTCGGCGAAACGGAGCAGCACCCGGTAGTTACCGTTGGCCACCGGAAAGCGGTACGTGAAGTTGCCATAGCGAACGCTCTGGTAGGGGTTCAGGCCGGCGGGTCCGCCGACGGGCCGGGTGACTGCGTACGTAGCGCCGCCGGAGAAGTTGCGGTCGGCCTCCCAGGCGTTGCCGGCCGGGTCGGTCAGCCGGCCGGCGCCGGCATTGACGCGGAGGACGCCGCCGGGAGCGGGCGGTGGCGCGGGTGCGGCGTTCACCGTAACCTGCGTGGTGGCCGACGCGGCGAGTTGTCCATCGGAGACGAGCAGGCGCAGTTGGTAGGTGCCCGCGCTCGAAAACGTCGCCGTGGTCGTGGGGGTGGCCGCGTTCTGGAACGAGACCGGCCCCGGGCCGCTGCTGACGGACCACGAGTAAGTGAGCTGCCCGTTCGGCCGGCCGTCGTCGGTAGCCGATCCCGTGACGGTGGCCGTGGCGGGCAGGGTGATGGTCTGGGCCGGGCCGGTGGTGACCGCCGGGGCCAGATTGACGGGCGCGGGTGGCGGAGGCGCCCCGCCCGCCACCGGCAGGACGATGAAGCTGCCGAAGCGGACCGGGGTGTGGAGCAGGGCGACCTCGGCGACGCCGGTGAGCGGCGAAATCGCCGTGCCGGTCATCGGGAGGGTGATCGCTCCGCCGTTGTAGACCCCGCTGACCACGGGTGCGCCGAAGAAGTTCTGCGCGTCGCGGATCTCATAGGCGGTGCCGCTTGCGAGCACCGTCGAGAGGTTAACGCTCACGCTGCTCAGGTTGTCCCAGTTGTAGACGGTGACGTGGCCGCGGCCGGTTTCGTACCGGTTGGGGCGGACCAGCACCTGTACGCCCTGGGGCCGCACGGTGGTGTAGGTGTTGTTGGGAAACTGCGCGGCGGTCATGCCGCTCAACCCGCCGTAAAAGAGATTCCCGTTGAAGGTGACGCCGGTGCAGCTAAGCTGCATGGCCGTTGGGGCAACGAAGAAGTTCCGCTCGGCGAGCAGGTTGGCGCACCCGGACCCGTAACCAAGGTGGTTACGGCCGTCGTTACCGGAAAAGAAGGTAGCGTTGTCGCGTAGGATCAGGTTTTTCGCCACCACCCCGCCGCCGATCAGAAACTGCGTTTTCGCGCCCGACGATGGGGAGAGCACGCCGTTGTCAAAGCCGGTGTTGCCCTCGATCAGGAAGTTATCGAGAAAAGCGTTCTCCGATCCGTAGATGTGGATGCCATGGCTGTACGACTTGAAGTAGATGTTGTCGGTAATCCGTTTCCATCCGAGGCGGTTCTGCGAGTAGATGCTGTGGCCATGGCCGCGGTCGCCGCCCTCCCAGCCGTTATAGTAGATCAGGGTGCCGTAGATCTCAGAGTCATCGGCGCCGTTCCACAAGCCGAAGCCGCTGCCGTTATCGTGGACTACCATGTTGATGATCTTGATGTTGGGCCCGAAGATGTCAATGCCGGTGGGGCGGCTGCTGCCGAGGCGCCGGACGGGATTGCTGTTGGTCACCTCGAGTCCCCAGAACCAGGTCCAGGCGCCGTCGGCCGTCAGCACGGCGGGGGTGGAGGTGTTGGTGTTGGCATCGAGGATGGCGCGTTCGCCGGGGTACTGGCGGACGACGATCGGCTGATTTACCCCGCCGCGCAGCGCGCTGCGGTACTTGCCGGGGTAGGTTCCGCCCCGGACCCAGATGGTGTCGCCCGGCCGGACGATGGCGGGGTGGTTGAGCGCGGTCTGCAGGTTCCACGGGTTCTGCAGTTGGCCTGTGCCGGAGGGCGATCCGTTCGGCGCGACGTAGAAGTCGGCGGCGAGGGCGGATAGCAGGCAGGCCAGGAAGCTGAGGACGAAGCGAGGGAGAGCGTTGCGTGACGGGGAAAGAAAAAGAACCGAAAGGAGGTGAGGAAAAGGGAAAGATTGCATGAAAGTACCTGATTTCAAATTGCCTGACTTGGAAAATTGTTGAACAACTGTAGTCGATTTTCCTTGCATTCCGGATTGAAACCGGATAGCATATTAGGTAACACTATAGGTGTATCCGCGCATCTGTCAATTGTCCTGCGTGTAAATTGACCGCTTGAGTTGCGTATACATCTAGAAGAAACGCGCCGATTTGTTCTTCCGCTAGTGCGTTTTTCTCTTGTTTTCAATGCTTAGCGGATGATTGTGGCGCAGCCAAAGCAGAGGTTGCTTATGTATCTGCGTATCCTTTTGTCCCTTGCGGGGCTACTGGGCTTGCCCGCCCATGCGCTTCCGCTCTATCAGAACGACTTCGAGTCGGCTGATGAGAGTGGATGGTCCGCCGGATCGATTGTTCTGGCGCCAAACGGTTCCACGCGGTTTTGGGGACTGTTCGATCGGGATCATTCGACCACCTTTACGCTCGGCGGCCTGACGCCGGGCGATTCGCTCACCTTCCAACTGGATCTTTATATCAATCGGAGTTGGGATGGAAACTCCTCCGCCTTCGGCCCGGATCTCTTCACGGTCGAGGTAGTGGGTGGTCCCATCCTGCTCCAAACCACGTTCAGCAATACGAACTTGCCGGGCTTCGAGCAATCGTTTCCGGATCCGTGGAATCCGGGTTCGCCAGTGGCGAACCCGCCGCGGACCGGAGCGTTTGCCGTCAATACGTTAGGGTTCATCACAGAAGGCGATACCACCTACCGGCTCATGCTGCCGGTCACGCCGGTTTCGTCGGATCTCACCCTGCGATTCTCCGGGCTGAACCTGCAGGATCTCACAGATGAGAATTGGGGGATTGACAACGTGACGGTAACCGCCACGGTTCCCGAACCCTCGACCATTCTCCTGTTGCTGGGAGGGCTGGGCCTGCTGACTGGTTGGCGCACCTGGGTGCGCCGCTAGCTGACCGGGTTCCCTTCTTGACGCGGCGGCCGCCCATGGGGACGGCCGCTTTTTGCGGTGAGCCGGGCATTTCGGCAACTCGAAGGTGTACGTCCTTTTCGCAACCTGATGGAGGGGAAGTGAGCGCGAAGGGTAGGGGCTCCGTCGTGAGGCGGGTTCTCGAAGCAGCGCGGAGCAAGCACACGAGCCGATGTCCAAGGGCTGGATGAGGGGCATTTAGCGCCGGACGAACGTGCCCACGACCGCGAAGGCGAAGTCTCTATCCACCAAAGGTACTGGCTATCAATCCGGCGATTGTGTGCGGAAGCTGGTTGTCCTAACCTCGGGAGATCTGCCGTTTGTAGTGGAATCACGACTGAGGATGGAGGTGATCGGTCGGCAGAAGTCAGCCGAGGGCGTAGTATGCGTGGAGAGGCCGGGGGGGGGGCGAACCGGCGCAGGAGCGCAACGGGGGAGAATCACCAGCAACCGTTGGCCTGCAAGGAAGAGACTAGGCGTGAAGGTACGAGCGGCCTCGGAGAAGAGATCGCAACACTTGCGGCGGAGCGCACCGTGGAAAGCCCGGCCATCGCGGAACAGTCGATCGAAGAGATCTGCGAGCGGGAAAACTGCAAGCCGGCATTGAAACAAGGCCAACGAGGGGAGACGGGGAGCGGATGGGAGGAGCGTCCAGGCGCTGCCGGGATACCGGGGTGAGCATTGGGGAGTAATCCGAGAACAATTCTTCCGAACACAGCTTTTTCCGGGTCTGGAGGGGGCGCCGAGGGCGAAGTGCGTCAGGCGGTGGCGATGGATTGGGAGAAGCTCTTGGACACGGGTTAATCACGACAGATTCAAGGCTCTGGTCGGCGAGAGGTTCGGCGATCGGAGTCGCCATTGTGATCGAACGTTGTGCACAACGAACTGGGCCAGGAGTTGGAGCGGCGCGGATTGCGGTTTGGGTGGCGAGCCGACGACGGCGGTATCCACTTTCGCAACTGGCGGTGCCTGATTAGGAGACGCAAGCTCCCGGGAAACCAGCAGAAGAGTGCGGTAGCGCGGCCATGGGAGCGGAAGTTTCCGGTTTTTCGTTTCCCGAACGGAAGGCAGCCGAAGGGGCGGACCGCGCCGCAGGCGGTTGCGCGGTTCGAGGGGTGGATCCGGGAACTGACGTGTCGGTTCCGGGGTGTGAGCATCGAACGGATGGCGGAAGAGCTGACGCCGTAATTGCGGGGATGGCTTGGCAATTGCGGGACAAGGGAGGCGCCCTCGAGGCTTGAGCGCGTTGAGGCGTGGAGCAGGCGCCGGCTGCGGTCTGCGCTCTCGAGGCGGTGGAAGCGGGAAATCGGGGGATTTGCGGAAGTTCGCAAGCGGGGCTTGGGCAAAGACCTGGCGACACAAACGGCGGGTAGCGCGCAAGGCCCGTGGTGGGTGGCGGACCGGGCTGCCTGCACAAGGCACCACGGAATGCTGACTTCGACTCGCTGGGCATTCCGAGATTCACTGCTCGTTGAGCGGCATAACCCGCCGGACCGCCGGATGCGGACCCGCAGGTCTGGTGGTGTGGGAGCGGGGGAACCGGGAGGCTCCCCTCTATCCCGATAGCAGATAGAAATTCGAGGCGGAGGTACCTCTATGTGTGGAATTATTGGATACATCGGCAAGCAGACGGCTGTGCCGATTTTGCTTGGTGGCTTACGGCGGCTGGAGTACCGCGGCTATGACTCGGCGGGGATTGCCGTAATTGATGACGACGGTACGCTGGCGGTGCGCCGCGCCGCGGGTAAGTTGAGTAATCTGGAGGATCTCGTGCGCCGGGCGCCGGTGGATGGCCGCTACGGCATCGGACACACGCGCTGGGCCACGCACGGGCGCCCCACGGAAGGGAATGCGCACCCGCACGCCGGGCCGGCCGGGGATGTCGTGCTCGTGCACAACGGCATCGTTGAGAACTATCTGGGGCTGCGCCGGGAGTTAGAAGCCGAGGGTCACGTGTTTGTTAGCGAAACGGACACCGAGATTGTGGCGCACTTAGTGGAAAAGTATCTGCGGGGCAACCTTGAACAGGCAGTGCGCGAAGCGGTGGCGCGTTTGCGGGGAGTTTTTGCGCTGGCGGTGCTGGCGCGTTCGGATCCGGGTAAGATTGTGGCGGCGCGCTCTGGCCCGCCGGTGGTGATTGGGGTGGGCGAGGATGAGTTCCTGGTCGCCTCGGATGTGCCCGCGCTGCTATCGCGCACCCGCGATCTGTTTTTCCTCCGCGACGGCGATGTGGCTGTGCTTACGCCCGAGGCGGTGCGTATCGCCGACGGTGCGGGCGCGCCGGTCTCCTGGACTCCGACCCGCATTGCCTGGGACCCGGCGATGGCGGAGAAGGGCGGCTATGCGCACTTCATGCTCAAGGAGATTTTCGAGCAGCCGCAGGCGGTGCGCGAGACGTTTCTCGGACGCGTCGGGCCGGAATCCGGCGATGTGCTATTGGAAGAAACGGGCCTGACGGGCGAGCAGTTGCGCGCCTGCCGGCAGGTCCGGATTGTCGCCTGCGGCACCAGTTGGCATGCGGGGCTGGTGGGAAGAATCATGATTGAAAAGCTGGCCCGGATTCCGGTGGAGGTGGACTACGGAAGCGAGTTTCGCTACCGGGATCCGATTATCGGCGAGGGGAGCCTGGTGGTGGCGGTGTCGCAATCGGGCGAAACGGCGGACACGCTGGCGGCGCTGCGCGAGGCCCGGCGGCGGGGCGCGCTGACGCTGGCGATTTGTAACGTGGCCGGGTCGATGCTCACGCGTGAGGCCGATGGCTGTCTGTTAACCCACGCCGGGCCGGAGATCGGCGTTGCTTCGACCAAGGCTTTTAGCTCGCAGGTGACCGCTTTGCTGCTGTTGGCCCTGCATCTGGGTCGGATTCACGGTGAGGTTGCCGAGGCCGATGCCCGGGAGTTGGTTGCCGCGCTGACGCAACTGCCGGTGCTGCTGCAGGAGGCTTTATGCACCGCTGGGCAGTGCGAGGAGCTGGCGCGGATTCTCGCCCCGGCCACCGACTGCCTGTTTTTGGGCCGCGGCGTGCATTTTCCGATTGCGTTGGAGGGCGCGCTCAAGCTGAAGGAGGTCAGTTACATCCATGCCGAGGGTTACCCTGCCGGCGAGATGAAGCACGGCCCGAATGCGTTGATTGACGCCGCTCTGCCCGTGGTGATGCTTGCCGCCTACGACCCGCAGGACGACGCCTCGCGGCTGCGCTACGAAAAAACACTCTCGAATTTGCAGGAGGTGAAGGCTCGCGATGGGGTGGTGATCGCCCTGTGCAACCCGGAGGACGAAGAGGTTTGCCGGTTGGCCGATTACACGATCGCGGTGCCGGTTACGCGGGAGCTACTGCTACCGCTGCTCGAGATCGTTCCACTGCAACTGCTCGCCTACTACACGGCGGTAGCGCGCGGCTGCGATGTGGACCGTCCGAGGAATCTTGCCAAGTCCGTGACCGTGGAGTAGGGGAACTTACCGGCAGAAGCCGGCTTGCCGGGACGGAAAACCTTGGGGAGCCCGAAGCTCCGGGCTCCCGCCTGCCGGTTAGCACGCCGATTGCTCGCGCCCCGGGGCGTGCTTCGCGCCATCAACTTGATCATCAACTTGATCATGGGCGTTGAACGAGAGGCCGCGCAGGTGGTTTCGCCAAGAGTTTCTATGCGAAGGGAAAGGCGTCGAGGCGGGGGGCGCCGCCGAGGGCCCGCAGGCCATAGATGACGGCATCGGCTTGGGTAACGCGGACTTCGACATGGTAGCGGCGTCCGGGGACGAGGGTTTGCGGGGCGATGCGCGCATTGCACCAGCCGGCCCGGGGAGAGAGAGCAGCCGGTTTCAGGCGAACCTCTCCGAGTTCGCGGGCGCCGGGCCGGGAGCCGTAGCGGACCACCACGGCCGAGGCGGCGGCGCCCCGGGAAAGGCGTAATCGGAGTCCCGCGAAGAGAGGTTGGGTGGTCCCGAGGCGAAAGGTGTCGCGCAGCGGTTGGGGGCCGAGGGGATGTTCGATCACCGCGTCGGAATCGGGCAAACGCGCCGAACCCCACTGTGGCCTCAGCCATTGATCGAGAAACTCGAAGGTCCGCATGCCGCCGATTTCATGGAGGCCGGAGAAGGAGTCGCGGACCCATTTTTGCTCCATTTGCCAGGTTCGGGCCAACGGGACGACTTCGGCGCAGGCGCGCTCATGCCAAGCGGGCGTGGTTGTGCCGTCGCGGTCGGCGAACTCCACCATGACGGGGCGGGGATACATGGCGGCGATCAACTCGAGGTGGGTGAAGCGATTCAGGACGTTCCAGTTGTAGAAATCCTCGTCGGGATGGAACAGGTAGCTGAGGGGGAGTTCCTCATTGGTGACCTTTGCCGTCCAGTCATTGAAGTGACCAGAGACGACAACGGCCGCGAGGCGAGGAAGTCGACGATGCGGCGCAGTTTCATGAGTTCGACGCTGGTACGCAGCATGCCGACGGCGGCGGCGCGGCGGACGATTGGGTTGACGAGGGTGAGTTGCGGTTTGCGGACGGTTAGGTAGGGGGCGCAGACGACGTAGCCGCGTTCGGCTAGTTTGCCGCCGAAGTGGTGATAGACGGCGTTGGGGGCCTCGCCGACGCCGCTGATATCTTTGGGTTGGCCGTCGAGTCCATGCTGTGAAACGACGGCCGGGAGAAGCCGGTCGTGGCGCGGGATGCGCAGATGGCCCACGGCCTCCATCCCGCCGGTGACGGGCAGGCGAACTTCCCACGCTTTGAAGTGGGGCGTCAGGCCGATGGGTTTCAGGGTGGGGGCCGCTTTGCCGGCGGGCGTTGGGGGGATGCCCATGAGCCGTTCCAACCCGTGCCGGAGGGCATTGTCCTGGCGGGGGGAGTCGTCGAGGCGCCAGAACTGGCGGCGGACGCGGGCAGCGGCGGCGATCCGGGTTTGTAGGTAGGCGGGTAAATCGTCGAACGCGGGACCGGGGGAGGAGGGGGGCAGCAGGTTCGGCTGGACCTCGAGGATGGTAGCTTGGGCGAGGCGTGTCAGGTCGGCGGCGCCGAAGCTGAGTTCCTGGCCGTAGAGCATGCGGTCGAAGGGTTCGGCGGAGGATTCGGCCCCGGAGTCGCGAACGATCCGGACGGCGTGGAAGAGGGGGTGGGTGGCGGCGGTCAGCAGGGCGGTCCAACCGCCGTAGAGGTCGAGCGGTAGCGGGGCGGCGGCGGTCTGAGCGGCTTCGAGGCCGGGCAGAGTTTGGCCGACGAATCGGGCCTGGCGGTGGAGAAGCCGGCGCGCATCGATGTCTTTGAGTTTGCGGCAGAGCGGATGCTCGGCGTTGCGCGGTACGGTATCGAGGACGGCGACGGTAACGCCGGAGCGGGCGAGCGCTTCCGGATCGACGGCGGCGGGGGGATAACAATGGCGAGGCGGGAGGGTTGGGCGGCTCTGTAGAGGCGGGCGCGGGCGGTCAGGCCATCTGGGAATTGCACCGGCAGTTGATCGCCCGAGAGGGTAGCCTGCTCGCGACCGTGGCTAGAGAGTCCGGGCAGTTTGGCGATGGCCTGGGGGGAGGCGGGCCGGCGTTGCGCGCGGGCCTGGTGAGTCTGGTCTTCGAGGTAGTTGATAATCTGCTGGCGCTGCTCTTCGCGCCAATCGGCCGCGGAGAGAACGAGGGAGCCGGCCAGGAGATAGAGTATTGGGGTTCGCTTCACGTTGTTGCAATCCGAGGGGCTGCATGCGGAAGGACGGCAGGAAAGCCGGACTTTCGAAAGCAGGCGTGACCGGTTACGATAAAAGAAAATTACGCAGAATACCCAGTGATCCTGGTCTGGTGCGGCAATCCCCCAAGTTTCTGCGTTCAGCGTAGCGTACGAATGGATCTGGGAGATGTCCTGGATTGAGGCTTCCTGCACCGATCCATTTACGCTGGAAGTGGGATTGTCTAGAAGTGGGAGATTCCGGAACTTGATCTGGCCAGTGCGGCCAACCAAGCAGAAAGGACGAAAGGGATGTCGCCTCGGCATGGGGTCGGCGTGGAGGAGTGGGTGATCGACGAATACGCGGATGGCCAGTGGTATCCTAACGGCACGAAAGAGGGGGAATGGAGTTCCTCCGCAGACAGCTGGGACGCTGACCCGCGCAGCGGCAGAGGCTTCATTTGAGGTAGTTCGGACCATGCGATGCGAGATGAAGTAATCAAGGCGCTACGGCGGGAGTTTCTTGGACGTGCCGGCGCCGCCGCGGCCTCCCTCTTTCTGGGAGGCTCTCCCTCCTTCGGACAGGATGCAACCAGGGGGGCCGGCTTTTTTGTGGAGATCAACGGCCGGCGGTTCAGCGGCGTGGAGGCGCTGCGGGAACAGCATCTGGAGGTGAGCCTGCAAGAGTCCAATCAGCCCTTGGGCAGGGTGTACCGGATGATGGTCAGGAACACGGGTAGTCGGGCGCAGGTGATCGACCGGGCCGGAATGGTGCCTGTTGTGCCAACGGGCCAGGGAGGAAGGCGCTGGCGCGTATTTTTGGATTCGGGCGTTTCGGGGTGGGCCGGCGTGAAGCGGCTGGATGCGTTGGCGCCAGACAGCCGGCTTCAACCGGTGGAGATGCCGCGGGAGCAGGGGGAAGCGCTGCGCGCGCATCGAAGCAACCTGCAAACGGTGTTGTGGGATGCGGCGAGCGGGCAAAGCCTGCTTACCGGTTTTCTGCGGCAGCGCTTCGGCCGAAATTTTGTGGACGTCGGCGTAAACGCAACGGCTTCCGATGTGGTGGCCGTCGAGGCGTGGCAGGAGTTCGGATGGAGTGTTCCGCCGGGAGGCGGTCAATGGCTGGATCCGCTGATGGTGGCGGACGGAATGGATCCTTACGCTCTGCTCGAACAATTCGGGTCGGCGGTGAGGGAACATCAGGGGCGGGTGTTCAACGCACCGCCGATTACCGGCATGATGACCTGGTACGGTTACCGCACAGCGATCACGGAGGAGATGGTCCTGGCCAACGCAAGAATCATCGCGGATTTGTTTGGGGGCTACCCGCAACGGACGCGGAACCTGATGCTGTGCGATCACGGCTGGCAGGAGGACGCCAACTGGGGCTACTGGAAGGCGGATAAGAAGCGCTTTCCGCACGGCATGAAGTGGCTGGCCGGGCAACTGGCGAAAGAAGGTATTGATTTAGGGCTGTGGTATACCCCGTTCTGCCTGACCGACAACGCGGCGAATTACACCGCTCTCGAGCCGTTTCGCGCCCGCGGCGCGGACGGACAGCCCCGCCGGAAGCAGGTATCGGTGTGGGGCGATCTACCCGGACAGCCGCTGACATGGCCAGTCTCGGTGATGGACGGGGGCCGGGAAGAGGTGCGGGAAATCTGGCGGGAGACTTTGGCGGAGATGAAAGGCTGGGGCGTGCGCTACTGGAAGCTCGACTTCTTTTCGTTGCAGACCAGTGCGAGCCAGGAGCGCCGATTGGGTGCCGGTGAGCTGTATGCGAGCAGTTGGAGGTCGTTTCGCGAGGGAGCCGGCGAGGATGGGGAGCTGGCGCCATGCTCGGGGCCGACGAATCTTCAACTCGGCTACAACGATTCGGTGCGTATTGCCTCTGACATCGGGAATGCCGGCCAATGGCCGGCGGAGCTGGAGAGCTTCCGGTATGGCATGGGAACCGTTGCCGCGCTGTGGTACAAGAACCGGAAGTTCTGGGTTAACGATGCGGACTCGATCCAGATCGGTAGGGGCGCTTCGCTTTCTGAGGTGCGCGTGCGGGCGACGGTGGTGGCACTGAGCGGCGGCCACCTGATGCTCAGCGAAGATCTGCGCTTCGTGGACGCCGAGCGGCTGGAGATGGTTCGACGGCTGCTGCCACCGTACCCGGAGGCGGCGCGGCCGCTGGACCTTTTTGAAAATCCCTCGCCGGAGGGATATCCGGCACTCTGGTCGCTCCGGCTCCAGGGCGGCTTCGGCTGGATCACGGTTTTGGCCGTGTTCAACCTCAGCAACACAGGGCGACAGTTCGAGATTCGCCCGGAGATGCTCGGGATCGAGCCGGGGCAGCCGTTTCTGGCGCTGGAGTGGTGGCAGTACCGGTGGCTGGGCCGGTTTCAGTCGACGTTTGTGGCGGAGGTGCCGGCCCAGGACGTTCTTGTGATCCACGCGCGACCGGTAGGGGAGACGCCAAGCCTGCTCTCGGTGTCGCATCACATCACGGGTGGGTACATCGTCGAGAACGTCTGGTTTGACCACGGCACCTCCGAACTGAAGGGCGAGGTGGTGACGAAGCCCGGCGTGCGCCTGGTGTTGTTCGGATACCTTCCGCGACAGTGGGCGCTGGCAAAGGAGAGTACGTTCCACGCGACGGCCAGTCCGTTTGGTGGTTGGCAGAGCGAGTTACAAACAACCGGAAGCCGAACTCCGTTTGCCATCCGGTTCATGCATCGGCAGTGAGTCTGGGCGCGGCCGGCATCGTTCCCACAGGAGGGGTTAGCGCAGGCCCATCGGTTGCAGGGCTGGTGTGTGGGTCTTGGGCATTGGGGCTCCCTCATCCGCTACGATGCCGGCCGTCGCGGAAGCGTCAGTTTTCACTCAACTATGTTTTCTAGACTGAGAAGGTGCTGTCTCTGTGGAGGTCCTTCGCCCCGTGGCTGCTTGCGGCATCTCTCGGGCAGGGGGAGGATCTTGGCCGTGACACGCTCACGCTGCTGCGGTCCCGGTGCGGCGTGTGCCATGGCGAGAAGCAGCAGATGGGAGCACTCCGCCTCGACCGGCCCGAGGCGGTTCGGGCCAAGGCGCAACGGCTCGTGGCGGTGCTGACGAGGGGCGTCAACGGGCGCTTCATGCCTCCTGTGGGCCCGCGGTTCACTTTGTGTAAGGTGTCGCTGGTGCGCCGGTGGGTGGACGCGGGACTGCCCTGGGCCGAGGTCACCACCCAAGCCGGCCAGCCCCATTGGGCCTTCCGGCGTATCACCAGGCCGCCGGCACCCGCGGTGCGGGACGCCGCCTGGGTACGCAACCCGATTGACGCCTTCATCCTTGCGCGGCTCGAGAAAGAGGGATTGGCGCCCGCATCCGCGGCGCCCGACACGACGTTGATCCGGCGCCTGTCGCTCGACCTGACGGGATTGCCTCCGGCGCCGGGTGAGCGTCTCGAGGAGCTGCCGGCCCGTCTGCTCGACTCTCCTCACTTTGGCGAGAAGTGGGCGCGGCACTGGCTGGATCTCGCCCGCTACGCGGACAGCGATGGTTATGAGCAGGACAGCATCCGGCCGCACGCGTGGCGGTATCGCGACTGGGTGATCGAGGCGCTCAACCGGAACATGCCCTTCGATCAGTTCCCCATCGCGCAGGTCGCCGGCGACCTGCTGCCCGGAGCCACGGTGGCGCAGCAGACGGCTACCGGATTTCACCGCAATAAGCTGACGAGCCGCGAGGGGGGATCGACGTCGAGCAGCTGCGCGCCGAACAGGTCTCCGACCGGGCGGAAACGGTGGCCACGACGTGGCTCGGCCTGACGTTTCTGTGCGCCCGCTGCCACGACCACAAGTACGATCCGATTTCGCAGCGCGACTACTCCTCGCTTTACGCGTTTTTCAACAGCGCCGAGGAGGTCAACCATCCGGCTCCGGCGCCGGGGGAACTCGGCCCGTATCTGCGGCGGCTGCCTGCCTATCAACGGCGAATTGCGGAGATTCGGCGCAAATTTGGGGCGGATGTCTTGCAGGCCCAATGGGAGGCCGAGCTTCGCCGCGCGGTGCAGGACCCGACGGAGCGCCTCGAATGGACGCAGGTGGCCGCTTCCGTGCGGGTGTACGTCGACCATGACCACGAGATCCTGCGCAAGGATCCCGCGGGGCGCACGCCCAAGGAAGCGCATGCGATGCTGCGGGTGTTTCTCAAGGATCCCGGGCCGCTCCCGGGGCTGGCGGCGGCCCGGGACATCCGCTTGGGAGACGGTTTTCAGGAGCTCGAAGATCTCGACGCGGCCAACCCGGCGCTGAGCGAGATTTCCGCCATCGCCGAACCGCCGCCGCCCCGTCCGACGTACCTGCATCTGCGGGGCGACTACCGCGCCCCGGGCGCGGTAGTCCAGCCCGATACCCTGGCTATTCTGCCGGCGCGGAACGGGCCGGCCAACCGTCTCGGTCTGGCGCGCTGGCTGGTTTCGCGCGATAACCCGCTGACGGCTCGGGTCATCGTAAACCGGATTTGGCAGGAGTTGTTCGGCGCCGGCCTGGTGGCCACCTCGGAGGACTTTGGCACGCGCGGCGACCCGCCGTCTCATCCGGAGCTGCTCGACTGGCTGGCGGCGGAGTTTCTGGAGAGTTGACCACCCGTCGGGGCCAGATTCCGCGATATCCGCGCCGAGTGAGGTCTCGTGGCGCGCGGCCGCGCCGCGCGGATGAGAACGCCCCCGCGATACCCATTAAAGGACTTCTGAGCCTGCGGCGGGGGGTGATGAACCAACGCTTGCCGTGCCGTGCCACGAGGCAATGGGTGTTTTCGACGTGGTCAGCTTTTGGTGAGCGCCGAGGCGACTCCGCCGCCGGGCTTGGGACGATTGCCCTGGCGCAGCTGCTCCGGGCCGATACGCCGGCGGCGAAGCCGCATTTCGCTCCGCGCGCCAAGAGCATCATTTTTCTCTTCATGGAAGGCGGCCCGAGCCAGGTGGATCTGTTTGATCCCAAGCCGGCGCTGCAGCGCCTGGATGGGTCGCCGCTGCCGGAGTCGATGCGGGCTGGACTGCGCTTTGCTTTTATCAAGCCGACGGCGAAGGTGTGGGCCAGCCGCCGCCCGTTTGCCTGGTACGGCCAGTCGGGAATGGAGTTCTCGGATTGGCTGCCGCATCTGGCGACGTACGCGGATGATCGGTGCATGGTGCGGTCGATGTACAGCGACCAGTTCAACCATCATCCTGGGCAGTTGCTGCTGCACTGCGGCAGTCCGCTGGTGGGCCGGCCCGCGCTCGGTTCGTGGTTGTTGTACGGCTTGGGGAGTGAATCCCAGAACCTGCCGCGTTTTGTGGTGCTGACCTCGGGCCGGGGCAGCAGTTCCAGTTCGGGTCTGTTTTCGAGCGGCTTTTTGCCATCACTCTACAGCGGGGTGCCGTTTGCCGGCAGCGGGGAAGCGATTCCGTATCTGGGCAATCCGCCGGGCGTCAGCCGGCGGGAGCAGCGCGCACGGCTGGACGGCATCCGCACGTGGAACGAGATCCACCGGGGGGAGACCGGGGAGCCCGAGATCGACTCCCGCATAGCGTCCTATGAGCTGGCGTTCCGGATGCAGTCGGCGGCTCCCGAACTGCTTGATCTCGGGCAGGAGTCCGCGGCCACACGGGCGCTTTACGGACTGGACCAGGAGCCGACGCGGGCGTTTGGGGCCAACGGCCTGCTGGCCCGTCGCATGGTGGAGCTGGGCGTGCGTTGCGTGCTGGTTTTACACGCGACGTGGGACGATCATGCGAGCCTGACGGCGGGCCACCAGAGGAACTGCCGCGCCACCGATCAGCCTTCGGCGGCGTAGACCCAGGATCTGAAGCAGCGAGGTCTGCTGCAGGACACGATTGTGGTTTGGGGCGGGGAGTTCGGCCGTACGCCGCTGGCGCAGACGCTGCGCCCGGACCGCGAAGCCGACACGGGCCGCGCCCACCATCCGGATGCGTTTCCGATGCTGCTGGCGGGAGGCGGCGTCCGCGGGGGCCTGACTTTGGGGCGGGCCGACGATTTGGGGATGCGGGTGGTGGATGGCCGCGTGGAGTTACACGATCTGCACGCCACGCTGCTTCATTGTCTTGGTCTCGATCCCAAGCGGTTGACGTTCCGGCATCAGGGCCGCGATTTCCGCCTTACGGATGTTGCGGGCCGGGCGGTAGAGGCGATGCTGTAGCGACGCGGTGGTCCGTGTGTGGAGGAACGAGGGTGCGGCGTCCGGCGTCGAGGGTGCTTGGCGGTGTAGCTTTCGGGCCGGGCGGGGGCAGCCGGGCAACCGCAGTTGAGGCGTCCGCGGGGGAGGATTGCGGCTGGAGTGGTATGCGCAAGGGGGGGGAGATCAGAGGGACCGGATGGTCCTGCGTGGTGATGTTCCGCCGGGATTTTCGCAAGTCCACCCGGCACTGGCGGCTCCCGGTGGGAAGCAGGTGGGGAAACCAGGGATTCCCCGCGTGGGGTCAGCGCAATAGGCCCGCTTCAGCCAGTTCGATCCGGGCGACCCACCGGAGGGTTGCCCCAGGCACGCCCTGGGCCTGGATCCGCAGGTGCGTTCCGCCGGTGACGGAGAGCGAGGCGGCGGAGGAGGCCAAGGGCGTATTACGCTGCAGTTGCACGGTAACGCCGGCGCTCGAGCGGGAGGCGAGACCGACGAGTTCGAAGCCGGCTGGTTCGGCGCCGGCTGCGGGGTGGGCCACGGCGAGAATCCGGAAGGCGATGGTGGAGTCCGGCTCCAGCGTAATCTCTCCGGAGCCCGGGCGGAGTTCGACGGTGGTATTGTCCTTGGTGATAGCCCGGGCGACAAGGAGACTGGTCTGAGCATCGCCGGGTGACTGGAAGGCGCCGGCGGCGAGGGCATCTTCTCCGGGGCGTTTGGTGCGGGCCTGGTGGCCCTGGGCCCGGGAGTAGGGCGCCGCGGCCGTGCTGGCCTGGCCGCCGGTGACGACCGCGAAGGGGCCGGTGGCGCGGTTATCCTGGCCGCCAACCACGTTGGCCCAGGGTCCGAAGGGATCGCTCAAGTGGTTCCGGTTGCCGCGGATGAGAATGTTTTCAGAGGGCTGCCAGGCGCCGGGCGAACCCGTCATGACGACCTTTTTGCCGGTGGAATCGTCGATGCGGACATTATCGGCGACGATTCCGTTGGTGGACCGGCGCCAGCAGTGAATGGCGTGGCCGGCGCTTTTGATCACGTTGCCGATGACTTCGTACTGGTCGAGTTGGAAGTTGGGTTCGATTGAGGTGGTGGCCGTCTCCATGTAGTTGAAGTTACAGCGCACCTTGCGCAGCCAACCGCGATGGGAGGGGTGACCGAGGAGGTAGCCGCTGCCGCCGGGGTTGATGGTGCGGGTGTGCTGGATGGAGATGTTTTCGGCATCGAAGCTCTCGCCGGGACCCACGGCGCCGCCTTGCAGGAACTTACCGGTGTGTTCGCCGTAGAGCATGACCGAACGCATGGTGTTGGTCATGGTGATGCCATCGACGCTGACGTTCCGGACCCGCCCGTGGACCAGGACACAGGCATTGATGTTCTTGACAAGACCGCTGGGCTGGGCATTGTTTTGATTATTCAGGTCGATCGTCCCCCGGCCGAAGATGCGGACGCCATCGATGTAATCGGTTTGGGTGCCATGGCCGATGCGGATGCCGTAGGCCTCCGGCCCGTCGAAGGAGAGGAACCAAAGGCTGCCGATGCTGTAGCCGCGTTTGCTGGGGAAGCGGACTTTCACGCCGTGGCTGAGTTCCTGCCAGTCTCCGGTGATGGGGACTTTGAGATGCTGGACGTCGAGGCCGGCGTTGGTGGCGGCGTACCGGGCCGAGGCGGTACTGCCCCAGGAAAAGGTTCCTTCACCGTCGATGCGGATGGTGTAGATCACCTCGCCGAGTGTGCGATCATACGTGCCGCCGACAGCGAAGTCGTCGATGGTTTTGGGCGCGCCGTGGTCGGTGGTGATTTCGGGTTCCGGTTCGAGTTCCGATTGCCGGTCGGCCAGCCGAAGGATCGCACCCGCTTCGAGTTCGATGTCGAGAGGCTTGTCGATGTAGACCATGGACCGGTGGCGGCCGAGTTTCTGCAGGTGAACGCCGGGGCGAAAGACGATGTGGTCTCCGGGTTGGGCGGCGTCGACGATGGACTGGGCGTTCTGGCCGGGCTGCACTTGGTGCACTGCGGCGGCGAGCAGGAAAAAGGCGGTGATGATCATTTAGAAGAATTCCTCTCCGGGCTTGGCATAGCGCTTGGCCGTGTCCTGGTCGAGTGTCACTCCCAAGCCGGGCGCATCGGTGAGGGAGATGAAGCCACGGTCGATCGAGGGGCCGCAGAGTTGATCGAAAAACGGGACGCTGGCGCCGTGCCATTCGAGGGCGAGAAAGTTAGGAATGGTGGAACAGACGTGGGCGGAGAAGACGGTTCCGATGGGGCCGCTGATGTTGTGGATGGTGAGGCTGGTGGCCATGGCGTCGGCGAGGCGGGAGAGAGCTTTGAGATCGAGGGCGCCGATCTTCTGGATGTCCGGGGCGAGGAGGCGGACGCCGCCCTCTTCGATGAGGCGGAGGAAATCGGTGAGCAGGTAGTGGTTTTCGCCGGTGGCGACGGGCATGGGCACGCTGGTCTGGACGGCGCGCAGTTGGCGGACACTTTCCGGGGGGACCGGATCTTCGAGCCAGAGCAGATCGAGTTCGCCGAGGGCGCGGCCGAGTTGAATGGCATCGGGGGTAGCGTAGCTCCAATGGCAGTCGACGGCGAGGTCGATGCCGGGACCGATCTCGGCGCGAACGGCGCGCAGGCGTTCGAGGACGAAATCGATCTCTTCGCGGCGCAGGGACCGGTTGTAGTTGTCGGTGGGCAGGGGGGGGGGGATGTCGGCATCGAACTTCAAGGCGGTGAAGCCGCGGTCGGCCATTTCCCGGGCGCGGGCGCGATAGCGGGCCGGGGGAGGGAAGTCGGTTTCGGCGGGATTCCAGCCGTGGTGTTTGAGGCTGACGGCGGCGGGGACGACATCTCCGCCGCCGGCCCAGGAGGGCGTCCGCGACTGGAGCACGGCGTTCATGCTGTCGAGAGCGTCGCCGGCGTGGCAATCGGCGTAGACGCGGACGCGGTGACGGAACTGTCCGCCGAGCAGTTTCCAGACGGGCTGGCGCCAAGCTTTGCCGAGGAGATCCCAGAGCGCGGCTTCGATTCCGGCGATGGCGTGGAAGCAGACCCCCGGGGAGGCATGGACGGTGCAGCCGCGCAGTTTGCGAACGATCTGTTCGATTTGGGCGGCGTCGGCGCCGAGCACGAGGGGGCGCAGTTCGTCGAGGATGGCGGTGAGCCCGGGCCCCATATAGGCCTCGCCGAGGCCATAGAGGCCGCCGGCGGCGTCGATGCGGACGATGGTCCAATCGTAATTGGCTTCGAGGACGGCCCAGGATAAGCGGGTGATTTTCATTTGGCGGTCCATCCTCCATCGATGGGAATTGCCGCGCCGGTCAGGAAGGCGCTTTCGTGGCTGGCGAGATAGACGGCGAGGCCGGCGATCTCTTCGGCGCGGCCCATGCGGCCGACGGGTTGGCGGGCGTGGAGGGCGGCGATGGTACCGGGGACATCGTGGCCGAAGTAGTGGTCCACGTAGCCCCGGATCATCGGAGTATCGACGGTGCCGGGACAAATGGCGTTAGCCCGAATGCCCTGGGCGGCGTAGTCGACGGCGATGGCGCGGGTGAGGGCGAGGACGGCACCCTTGCTGACACAGTAGGCCAAGCGGCGCTCGACGGCAATGAGGGAGGCGACCGAGGCGAGGTTGATGATGTTGCCGCGGCCGGCGTCGAGCATACCGTCGATGGCCGCGCGGCAGCACAGAAAGACGCCGCGGGCGTTGACGGACTGGACGTGATCGTAGTCTTGCGGGTCGACTTCGTGGAGTTTGCCGACGTGCATGATGCCGGCGCAGTTGACGAGAATGTCGATGGGCCCGCAATCGTGGATGGTGTTTTGCACGGAGGGCCAGCGGGAGACGTCGAGAGCCACGAAGGGAAGATCGCCGGGCGGCGCCGCGAGGTCGCCGACGGTGACGTGTGCTCCTTCGCGGTGGAACGCCTGCGCGATGGCGAGACCGATGCCCGAGGAGCCACCGGTGACGAGGGCGCGTTGGCCGAGTAATCGTTGGGACATTTTCTAGAAGACGTACTTGAGTGCGAACTGGATGACTCGCGGGGAGCCGGCGGAGGTGATGCGTCCGAACTGGGCGGACTGGAGGTTGCTGTTGGGCAGTCCGAGATTGGCCCGGTTGAACAGGTTGAAGAATTCGGTGCGGAATTGGAGTGTGTGTCCTTCGACGATCGGGATCTGTTTGAAGAGGCCCCAATCGACGTTGAGGCTGCCAGGGCCGCGCATGTTGTTGCGACCGCTGTTGCCGAAGGCGCCTTCCCGGGGGAGGACGAAGGCGGCGGGATTGAACCAGCGAAGGATCTGTTCGCCCTTGGGGCGGTTGGCGGCCAACTGCCAGTTGCCGGCGAAGTCGGCGCGGTCGGCGCCGTTGGCGGTGAGGGATTGATCGATGCCGGCGGCGATGGAGAAGGTAACGCCGGAGTAGGCGCTGACGATGCCATTGTTCTGCCAGCCGCCGAGGGTATGGCGCAGGACGGGGTGCCAGCTTTTCAGCCTGGGCATGTCCCAGAGATAGGAGACGACGAGCGCATGGGGGCGATCGGAGTCGGCGCGGCCGCGATCGCTATTCCAATTGAAGGGGTTGTTGATGACGCCGGAGTTGGAGCTGGCGGAGTTGATGGCGTTATCGATGCTCTTGGACCAAGTGTAGGAGCCGGTGAGACTCCAATCGCGGGAGAAGCGGCGTTCGAGGGTGAAGATGGCGGCGTGGTAGGTGCTGTTGGCGATGGACTTCATGAGGCGGATGCCGCCGAAGTCTGGCCAGTAGGGGCGGCGTTCGTTGAAGTTGGCGCGGGTGGAGGCGCCGGGAATGAAGCGGGCGGTGTTTTCCTGGTAGACGAGAGGGAGGCGGGTTCCCTTCGAGCCCTGGTAGGTGGCGCGCAGGATGTTGGCGGCGCCGAAGAGCTGCCGTTCGGCGGTGACGTTCCATTGCTGGATGTAGGGATTGTTAAAGTTCGGGTCCATGGCGGGCCAGCTGAGCGGGCGCGGGATGGGGAAGTTGGCCGGTTTGGGGGAGGGTCCGGGGAACGGGGAGACGCGGCCGGCGTAGGGGTCGGCGGTGGAGCGCGGGAAGGGGAAGTTGATGGCGGTGGCGAACATGGGCAGGTTGGCGGGTTGCTGGACCTGCTCGGTGGGCAGGAGATTGTCGTAGAAGACGCCGTAGCCGAGGCGGATACTGCTTTTGCCGTCGCCGAAGGGATCGATGGCGAGTCCGAGGCGGGGGGAGAGGCGCAGATTGCGGCGGGGGGCGAGGGACCGGGCGATGCCGGGGTCGCCGAAGAAGAGCATGCCGGTGGGGGCGTCGGTGAAGACGCTTGATTTCTGGCCGGGTACGAAGTAGGCGGCCTGAGGCATACTGGGGAGCCACTGGTCCTCCCACGGGCGGAAGGGTTCATAGCGGAGGCCCAGGTTGAGGGTCACGCGGCGGCTTATTTTATAGTCGTCCTGCAGGAAGCCGATCCAGTCGGTCTGGCGCACTTCGACGCGGAAGCCATCGGACTGGGAGAAGCTGCTGGGGAGTCCGAGGAGGGCATCGGCGGCGCCGTCGCCGGTGGTCTGACCGAAGGCGTAGGCGCCGTTGCCGTTGGTGTTGACGTGGGGGAGATTGAACTGGCGGCGGATGGTATCGAGGCCGAATTTGATGGTGTGTCGTCCGCGGATCCATGTGAGGGAGCCTTTGTACTGGAAGTTATTGCGGACAAGGGTGGTGTCGCCGAACAGGTTGATGGCGAAGTATCCCGGGACGCTGTTCAGGATGAAGTCCCGGCTGCCGGCGGCGGGGGTGAGGCGGGCGCCGAGATCGGACCAGGTGAAGGGGGCGGCCTCACCGCGAATGCCCCAGGAGCGGTTGAAGGTGGTGCCGAATTCGCCAACGAGGGAGGGGGTGAAGATGCGGGTGTAGTTGAGGGTGGCGTTGGTGGCTTTCTGGACGAGGGAGTTGGTAAAGCTGATGATGTTTCCGGGGACGCCGAGATTGGGGACGGTGTTGTCCTCGCGGAAGACGCGGCCGTAGAGGCGGTTGCGGTCGTTGAGGACCTGATCGACGCGGAGGCTCCATTCGTCGTTGTTCGAGAAGTTGGGGCGCTGGTAGCGGAGGAGTCCGGCGGGATCGTCGGTGGTGGGGACGCCCTGGGAGAGGAAGCGTTGAAAGACGGGATCGAGGCGGCTGGTGGGAATCCGGTTGGCCGCAAAGGGGGTGTTTCCGGCGGCGGGGTCGCGGATGATAATGAGATTGCCGCGGCCGTCGAGGACGTTGCTGTAGTCGCCGGCGCGCTGGCCGGTGCGGAGGACCTGCGTGATGAGGTTCGCGGGTGCGGAGCGAATGGGAGTCTTCTGAAATCCACCGAAGAAGAACGTCTTGTTGCGGCCGTTGTAGAGTTTGGGGATGCGGAGGGGTCCGCCGAAGGCCATGCCGTACTGGTTCCGCTTCAGACCATCGTGAGTGGGGGCAAAGAAGTTGCGTGCGTTGAGGCGGTAGTTGCGCAGGAAGTTGAAGAAGGAGCCGTGGTAGTCGTTCGTACCGGCCCGGGTGACGACGTTGAGAACGCCGCCGGCGCGTCCGCCGAACTCGGCGGAATAGCTGTTGGTCTGGACGCTGAACTCCTGCAGGAGGTCCGGATTGGGGAAGGAGTTGGCAACCGAGCGATAGGTGTCCATGTTGTCGCCGCCGTCCATGACATAGTTGAGGCCGTTCGAGCGGCTACCGCTGACGGAGACGCTGACCTGGTCGGCCGGTTGAAAGGAACCTCCGACATCGCTGCGAATCGGGAGGACGCCAGGGGTGAGTACGGCAAGCTGGAGGGCGTTGCGGCCGTTAAGCGGGAGGTCAACCATGCGTTTGGCGTCGACAACGTTGCGGAGGACGGCGTCCTGGGTGTTGACGGCGGTGGCCTGTCCGGTGACCTGAACGGTTTCGGTGACGGCGCCGAGTTGGAGGGTGGCGTCGATGCGGAGGCGTTCGTCGACCTGAAGGCGGATGTCTTTTTGGAGGAAGCGCTGGAAACCGTTGGCTTCGATTTCCAACTGGTAGAGGCCGGCGCGCAGGGGAGTGAGGGAGTACTGTCCCTCGCCGTTGGTGGTGATCTGGCGGGAGGAGTTGTTGCGAGTGTCGCGGAGGGTGATCTGGGCTCCGGGGACGGCGGCGCCGCCGGGGTCGAGAACGGAGCCGCTGAGGGAGCCCGTTCCCTGGGCTAGCACGACTCCGGAGCAGGTGAACAGGATGCCGCAGACGATAGCGCGGAGGCTGATCGGATTCTGCATTGTGGAAATGAGTTCTGGCATTTCCCTGAGGAGTTTATCCGCGGAGTCGGCTTGTGTCAATAGAATTAAATTCTGCAATGCGGAAACGTGATATCCTCTGCGGATGTCCTCTCCGACCAAAAAAGCTGCGCGCCGGGAAAGCATGTCGTCGACGCTCAAGTGTTTCCAGGCGCTGGAGCTATTAGCGCAGGAGCCATACGAGTTTCCACTTTCGGAACTGGCGGCGCGTCTTGAGCAGCCGCTCGCATCGGTGCACCGTCTGGTTGCCACGCTGGTAGAGGCGGGTTTTGCGGAGCAGGATGGGGCGAGCCGCCGTTACCGGTTGGCGGGCAAGGCGTTGTGGGCGGGGGCGGGTTATCTGCGCAACTCGCCGGTATACCGGGCGTCGTTTCTGGTGATGCAGGAAGCGGCGCGGACGAGTGCCGGGTTGATTCATCTGGGGGCGCTGCATGGGGAGTGGGTGCTTTATCTGCATACGGTGGGCAGTCCGAGCCGGCTTTATCTGTACGCGGACACGGGGGAGAGGCGGCCGTTGCACGCGACGGGATTGGGTAAGGCGATTTTGGCGTGGCAACCCACGGAGTTGGTGAACCGGATTGGTGCGCAGAGGCTGCCTAGATTTACCAAGCACACGATCTGTTCGTTGAGTGATCTCAAGGAGGAGCTTAAGGGAATCCGGCAGCGGGGCTACGCGATCGATAACGAGGAGGGCGTGATTGGTCTGCGCTGCGTCGCGGCGCCGATTTTTGATGCCTCTGGGGTGAGCGTGGCGGCGTTGAGCATGAGCGCTCCGGCGCAGGTGATGACGAGGCAGGCGATTGAGACGTCCGCCGCGCAGATTCGCGAGGCGGCGATGAAGATTTCGGTGCAGGTGGGCTACCGGCCGGCGTCGAGCAACATGCTTTCCTTGATTTCCGGATAGCGAAAACGGTATTTGCGATCCAGAATGTGCTGGTTAGAATCGTCGGCATGGTGCGTCCTGAAAGTCGCATAGTTCTCACAGGTGCAAGTGCTGTCCGGGTAAGCGCCGAAGCGCCCGGTAGCAGACTCCAGCCGGGAGGAGAGATCCGACCGAGCCAAGCGGAGTGTCAAAAGCCCTTGCAAGAGAG
>JAINDL010000086.1 GCA_019931245.1 Bryobacteraceae bacterium CoA2 C42 | reverse complement strand
TGTCCCGCCCGAGCGTGGCGCAACGCCCCTGCCGCCGGACCCCGATGCCCGCCACGGACGACGCCGTGCGGTGAGAATGTAGCGCGGCCTCGCCCAACTTCCCACCGCGCCGTCCCGCCCGAGCGTGGCGCAACGCCCCTGCCGCCGGACCCCGATGCCCGCCACGGACAACGCCGTGCGGTGACAATGTAGCGCGGCCTCGGCCCACTCCCCACCGCGCTGTCCCGCCCGAGCGTCCCGCAACGCCCCTGCCACAGCTTCCCTACCGCCACGCCTCGCCTTGCCTCCCGCTGCCCGCGTCGAGGCCCTACCCGTACCCGGTGCCACGCCGCGTCCGCTGAGCCTCGCCGCACGCCGGGTGCGCCGGCCTGTCGATGGCCAACGCACCCCGCGCCAGAAAACTACTTCACCCGCTTGGCGGTAAACTCCCGCGGCTCGCCCCGTCCGCCGGCGCGCTTCAGCTTCATCTCATCGCCCGACACGGTCCCGGTAAACGTCCACTTCATCTGGTTGCCATTAAACTCCCGCGTCATCGTGAACGAAACGTTGTCCCCGTCCACCTTGCCATCCGCAATCGGGGCCGGCTCACCCATGCCCTCCACCGTGCCCGTCAGCACGGCGCCGTTCGCCTTCAAGTTGTAAATCTGTTCCCGGGTTTCCCCACCGCGGCCCGGCACCTGCGCCGACCACTTACCTGTCACATCTGCGGCCACCAGAGAGGTAGCCAGAAGCGTAAACGCTACGAGGAGTTGTTTGACCATTCCCGAAAGACGACGGATACTAAGGCGATGTTTCGCGCCGCCCAATATTTAAGTAACCGGACAATCTCCGTCGCTCCCTGCGTCCCCGTCGCCCCCGCCCCGGGCGAGGTCCAGATCCAGGTCTCCCACTGCGGAATCTGCGGTACCGACCTCCATCTGTTCCACGGCAACATGGACCACCGCGTCAAACTCCCGCAGGTGATCGGCCACGAAAGCTCTGGCACCATCACGGCCGTCGGCCCCGGGGTCGAGGGCTGGGCGCCGGGCGACCGCGTCACCGTTCGGCCGCTCGCGCCCTGCGGCGTCTGCCCCACCTGCCGGCGCGGCCACTCCCACGTCTGCCCCAAACTCCAGTTCATCGGCATCGACGCCCCCGGCGCCATGCAGGGCCTCTGGACCGTGCCGGCGCACACCCTGCACGCCCTGCCCGATGATCTGCCCTTGCTCGACGCCGCGCTCATCGAGCCCATCGCCGTCGCCTGCCACGATGTCCGCCTCGGCCGCGTCGCCCCCGGCGAGTTCGCCGTCGTCATCGGCGGCGGCCCCATCGGCGCGCTCGTGGCGCTCGTCGCCCGGCAGCACGGCGCCCGCGTGGTCGTCACCGAAATCAACCCCTTCCGCATCCGCCTGCTGCGCGAGATGGGGCTTACTGTACTCGATCCCCGCGCGACCGACGTCCCGGCTTACATCGCCGCCGAGACGGACGGCGACGGCGCCGACGTGGTCTTTGAAGTCTCCGGTTCCGCGCCGGGCGCGGAGTTGATGACGAAGTTGGGCCGCGTGCGGGCGCGCATCGTCATCGTGGCCGTCTTCCCGAAGCCGGTGCCCGTGGACCTGCACAAAATGTTCTGGAAAGAGCAGGAGATGATCGGCACTCGCGTCTACGAGCCCGTCGATTTCGACGAAGCCATCGCGCTGCTCGCCGCGGGCGAGGTCCCCTTCCGCCGTCTCATCACCAACGTCTACCCGCTCGACCAGGTCGAAAAAGGGCTGCTCGAAATGGAGCAGGGAGCCGACGTCATGAAGATCCTTGTCGATTGCGCCTCGTAAGTCGATATAATCGCCCCACGTATGGGCATTCGTTATCTGACATTCCTTCTCCTTGCCGCCGCCGGCGCGTTCGCGCAGAACGCTACCCAGGCGGGCAAGTTTCACGTTGAACATCCGACGCTGCTGAACCTGGGCTTTGAATGGCCCATCACCGGCGACGAAAACCGCAACGCCGCTGTTTCGGTCGAGTACCGCCCCGTGGGCGAAGCGAACTGGAAAAAGGGCATGCCGCTCGTGCGGATCGGCGGCGAGAACGTCTATCGCCGCAAGGAGAACCTCGACTACACCGTCCCGCATGGCTTTGCCGGCAGCATTCTCAACCTCACCCCCGGAACCGAGTACGAGTGCCGCTTCGTGATGACCGACCCGGACGGCGTCACCGGCCAGACCACGCAGGTCGTCAAGGTCCGCACCCGCACTGAGCCCAAGCCCTACACGGGCGGCCGCACCCTGCACGTCTACCCGCCCGACTACTTCGGCCCGCGGCAGCAGCCGGCCTTCACCGGCATCCTGCAGGCCTACTACGGCGCCGGCCTCGGCGACTGGTCCGTCGTGTGGGAGCGCCGCGCGCAGCCCGGCGATACCCTGCTCGTCCACTCCGGCCTCTACCGGCCCGAACGCCTCGACTATGTCGACCCCATGATGGCGCCCTTTGACGGCTCCATGTCGCTGACGCTCAAAGGCACCCCCGAAAAGCCCATCACCATCAAGGCCGCCGGCGACGGAGAAGTGATCTTCGATGGCGACAGCAACCATCGCCTGTTCGACGTCATGGCCTCGCGCTATCACATCTTTGAAGGCCTGACTTTCCGTAACACCGACATTGCGATCTTCGCCGGGCAGAAAGAGGTAACCGGCGCCGTCGGCCTCACCGTCAAGAACTGCCGCTTTGAAAACATCGGCTTCGGCGTCTGGACCGAGTTCGCCGGGTCGAACGATTTCTACATCGCCGACAACCTGTTCATCGGCCGCGATGACCGCTTCCGCCTCATCGGCTGGGGCGGCCGCCAGCGCGAACCGGGAGGCAACCAGTGGGTGGAGCCGCCCTTCAAATCGCACCGCATGGTGAGCTACTACGCCATCAAAGTCTACGGCCAGGGCCACGTCATCGCGCACAACGCCATCGCCTACTTCCACGACGCCATCGGCATCTCCACCTACGGAACCCCGCCCAAGGACCCGGACATGCGCGCCTCCTCGATCGACATCTATAACAACGACCTGCACCTGTTCAACGACGACTACGTCGAAACCGATGGCGGCGTCCACAACGTCCGCGTGTTCAACAACCGCGGCACCAACTCCGCGCAGGGCGGCTACAGCTCGCAGCCCGTCTTTGGCGGGCCGGTTTATTTCATCCGCAACACGCTCTACCATACGCCGAGCGGCGTGGCCTTCAAGTTCTCGGCCAAGCCCGCGGGCCTATTTGTCTATCACAACACGATCATCGGTGAGAACCTGATCGGCGATCCGTCCTCGAACATGCACTTCCGCAACAACCTCTACCTCGGCCGCGATACGCCAGACCGCGGCATTCTGCGCCTGGCTAACGCGGTCTCCACCAACACCTCGGACTACAACGGCTACCGGCCGAACAAGGGCGTGGCGAGCCAATACTCCTGGTTCGCCCCGGCGGCCGGCCAGCGTGTCTACGAGCCGAAGGCCGAAGACTGGAAGTCGTTCGCCACGCTGGCCGACTACAAGGCCGCCACGGGGCAGGAGGCGCACAGCATCGAAGTGGACTTCGACATCTTCGAGAACCTGCGGCCGCCGGATCCGGCCAGGCGCTTCGACGTCTATCACGCCATGGACATCAACCTGAAGCTGAAGCCCGGCAGCCGGGCCGTCGATGCGGGCATCGTCATTCCGACGGTGAACGAAAACTTCGTCGGCAAGGCCCCGGACCTCGGCGCGCACGAAGTGGGCGCGCCGCCGCTGCAGTATGGGCCGCGCTGGCTGAAGGGCCAGCCGTTCTACCGCTAGGGAGCGCCGGTCAGGCGAGTACCGGCTTAACGACGTGGCCGCCCACGTCGGTAAGCCGGTAGTCCCGGCCGCTGTAGCGATAGGTGAGGCGAGTGTGGTCGAGGCCCATCAGGTGCAGGATGGTGGCCTGCAGGTCGTGGACGTGCACCTTGTTCTCGACGGCCTTGTAGCCAAAGTCGTCGGTGGCGCCGTAGGCCATGCCGCCTTTGACGCCGCCGCCGGCGAGCACCGTCGTGAAGCCGTGCACGTTATGGTCGCGGCCGTTGCCGACGCGTTCGAGGCCGCTGTTCTGAATCATCGGCGTCCGGCCGAACTCGCTGCCGATCACCACGAGCGTATCTTCAAACAGTCCGCGCTGCTTGAGGTCTTCGAGCAGCGCCGCGATGGGCCCATCGGCGGCCTGCGCCAGTTTGGAGTGGACGCGGATATCGTCGTGGCTGTCCCAGGGCTGGAAGTTGCCGAAGTAGACCTGCACCATGCGGACGCCTTTTTCGGCCAGGCGCAGCGCCATTAAACAGCCGCGGCCGAACTCGTGGTCGCCGTAGCGGGCGCGCACATGCTCCGGCTCGCTGCTGATGTTGAAGATCTCCGGCGCCTCGGTCTGCATGCGGAAGGCGACCTCCATCGAGGCAATGCTCGCTTCCATCTGCGGTTCGTGGCCAAGCTGCTGCAGGTAGCCGGCGTTGAGCCGGTCGAGCAGCGCCAGTTGCCGCTCCTGCTCGCCGAGCGAGAGCTTGGCATTGCGAATGTTCTGGAGGATCTTTTCGGGGCCGCTCTCCTTCGTCAGCAGATGCGTGCCCTGGTAGGTGGCGGGCAGAAAGGCCGAGTCCCACAGCTGCGGGCCGAGCACCGGATAGCCAGGGCAGAGCACGACAAAGCCCGGCAGGTTGCGATTGTCCGTGCCGAGGCCGTAGGTGAGCCACGAACCCATGGCCGGGCGGCCGGGCAGGTTGTGGCCGCAGTTCATCATGAGCAGCGACGGGCCGTGGTTGCCGTTGTCCGAGTACATCGAACGGATGACGCAGAGATCATCGGCGCGCTTGGCCAGCTGCGGAAAAATCTCGCTGACGGGCAGACCGCTCTGCCCGTGGCGGGCAAAACGGAACGGCGACTTCATCAGGTTGCCGGCGGCGCGGTCCGTCTGCAGCTTGGGGCCGGGCATGGGTTCGCCGTCGCGCTGGTCGAGCACGGGCTTGGGGTCGAAGGTGTCCACCTGCGACATGCCGCCGTTGAGGAACAGAAAGATGATCCGCTTGGCCTTGGGCGCGAAGTGGGGGCCGGGCGCCGCGGCGTGGGCCATGCCCAGCATGCCGAGGCTGCCGCCGATGCCTTTCAAAATATCTCTGCGAAGCATGGTTAGTTCACCGCCGTGAATTCGGTTGCCGTCAGGAGCACCTGCGCGTACTGCGGCCAGGATCCGCCGCTCTGCTGCAGGAATTGCAGACCCATGGTGACCTCTTCGGCGCGCGGGGCGCGAAGGTAGAGGATCTCATGAGCCTGGTGGATCTTGGCGCGGTCGTCGCCCGTCAGGCGCGCGGCGAAGGCCGCGGCTTGGCTGGCGACGAAGGAGTTGTTTAAGAAGTACAGGCGCTGCAGCGGGCCGAGGGTGGTCGTGCGTTTTTCGGCCGGGTTGTTGGGGTTGGGGAAGTCGAACAGCGCGAGGCTGGGGTCTGGCTTCGTGCGGCCGACGTAGCCGTAGACGGCGCGGCGGCGGAAATCGTCGGTGAGCGGTTGGGCGGGGCCGCCGGCGCTGCGGTCGAGTTGGCCGGCCACGGCGAGCAGGCTGTCGCGAAGCGCTTCGGCGTCGAGCCGGGGCTTCAGGTTGGCGCGCCAGAGCAGCTTGTTTTCGGGGTCGATCTGCGCGTTGGCGGCCGAGTAGGCAGAGCTCATCGTGTAAGCCTCCGAGAGCAGAATACGCCGGTGGAGCCGCTTGAGGCTCCAGCCATCGGCGACGAAGCCGGCGGCGAGCGCGTCGAGCAGCGCCGGGTGCGTGGGGCGTTCTCCCAGTTGGCCGAAGTTGGAGGGGCTGGCGACGATGCCCGCGCCGAAGTGGCCCTGCCAGACGCGATTGACGATCACGCGGGCCGCCAGGGGATGGCCGAGGATGGCATCGGCGAGTTCGGCGCGGCCGCTGCCCCGGGTAAACGGGCTGGGTTCGTTTTCGCACAGCGCGCTCAGGAAGCGGCGTGGGACCTCTTCGCCCAGGTTCTGTTCGTCGCCGCGAATGGCCACCTTGGCGTTGGCCGGCTTGTCGGCGTCTTTGAGCGAGTGGAGAAACGGGTACTGCGCGGGCAGCGTCTCCTGCAGCTCTTTGAGTTCGCGGCGCAGACGGTCGTGTTCGGCCTTCCAGAGCGGGGAGAACCAGCGGTCGATCTCTTTTTCGCCGAAGTAGTAGATGCCGCCGCCGAAGGAGAAGAAGTCCTTCTTGTAGGGGTCCGAGGCGAGGTCGCGCCAGAGGTAGTACTCGAGAATGGGCAGCGATTCGAGGTTGGTCCACTGGCGGGTGGATTCGTCACGGAGGCCCTTGGTGCCGCCGAGTTTAACGAAGTTGCGCTCCTCCATGCCGCGACGGTCGGCGAAGATGCGGTTGACGAGCGCCTGGAACTTTTCGGGCGTGGTGTTCTCGAGATAAGGGTGGTCTTTGGCCGGGTTCTTCAGATAGGCCTGCCAGCGGGCGAAGACCTCGGCGTCGAGGCCATCGGCCGTTTTGGCGGTCATGTACTGGGCGGTCTGCCGGGCGAGGAGTTCGGCGAGGTCGGCGGCCTGCAGTTGCACGAAGCGGTCGAGGGCGAACTTGGCGTCGTCGATGCGCTTTTTGTGGTCCTGGTAGGCCTTGACGATGGCTTCGTCGGCGAGGGGATATTCGTGGCTCTTGCTGCTTTTGAAGACGCCGAGCAGGGAGTAGTAGTCTTTGGTGGGGATGGGGTCGTACTTATGGTCGTGGCACTGGGCGCAGGCAACGGTGAGGCCAAGGAAGGTGCGGGTGGTGACGTCGAGTTGGTCATTGGCGCCGTGGCCGAGCGCTTGGAAGCCGAGGGCGGCGAGGTCGGCCGGGTGGCCGGGATTGGCGTCGGCGGCGATTTGGGCGCGGGCGAATTCGTTGTAGGGGCGGTCGGCGTTGAGGGCGGCGATGACCCAGTCGCGGTAGCGGTAGGCGTTGGCGTAGGGGGTGTCATTGCTCGCGCCGAGTTGGCCGTCGGCGTAGCGGGCGAGGTCGAGCCAGTGGCGGGCCCAGCGTTCGCCGTAATGGGGCGAGGCGAGCAGGCGGTCGACGACTTTGGCGAAGGCTTGCGGGGAGCGGTCGGCTTCGAAGGCGGCGAGTTCGGCCGGGGTGGGGGGGAGGCCGGTGAGGTCGTAGGTGACGCGGCGGAGCAGGGTGCGTTTATCGGCCCGGGGGGTGGCGGTGAGTTTGGCTTCGTTTCGCAATTTGGCCAGGTGGGCGTCGATGTCGACGGGGGCGGCCGGGGGGAGCGGCTGGAAGGCCCAGGTGGAGGGCTTGCCCCGGGGCGGGGGGGCCGGA
>JAINDL010000098.1 GCA_019931245.1 Bryobacteraceae bacterium CoA2 C42 | reverse complement strand
GCGTCCAGGTCCTGCAGCGTGACCAACCGCACCACCCCGTCCAACTCCCGCTCCCATGCCGCCCGCCGCCCCCGCGAGCCCGTCGCGAGCAGCAGCCGGTCGTAGCGCAGGCTCTCGCCGCCTGCCAGTCGCACCGTACGCTCGCCGGCGTCCAGGTCGACGACCCAATCGAGGCGCCGCTCCAAACGCTGCTCGCGGTACACCTTGCGCTCGTAAGGCTCCAGGTCGCGCCGCTGCATCACGTCCATGTAGGCGTACATCAGCGCCGTGCGCGAGAAGAAATACTCGCTCTCCCCGCTGATGATCGTGATCTCGGCCCGCGGATCGCGCGCCCGCACCGCCATCGCGGCGGTGACGCCCGCTACCCCGTTGCCGACCACCACCAGGTGCATAAAACGGCGCCCTAAGGCAGCAGCGCCAGCGCGCCTTCCAGCTCCATCCGCGTGTGCGTATCTCCGGCCTGCCGCGCCGCTTCAATCCCGCGCCGGTACATCGCCGCGGCCTGCTCCACCTCGCCGGCCTTCTCAAGCGTCTGTCCGCCATGGAAGTAGGCCGCGCAGTAGTCCGGCTTGTCCCGGATCAACTCCTCAAACTGCCGCACGGCATCGCCGTAGCGTCCCCCCTTGGCCAACTCCATCGCCAGCCCGTAGCGGGCAAACGTGTTGGTGGGATCCTGGGCCAGCATCCCCTCTAAAATCTCTAACCGGGAACTCATCGTCTCTATCGTACCCTGAGGGTATGCAACCTGATCAGCCCGGCCGCCCGGTCTCTGAATCCGCCTCCGAGATGAGCGAATTCGCCCTCCCCAACGACGCCAACGTCCTCGGCACCCTCTTCGGCGGAAAAGTCATGGCCATGGTCGACCTCGCCGCCTCTCTTGCCGCCGCCCGCCACGCCCGCTGTCCCGTCGTCACGGCATCGGTCGACCAGATGACGTTTCTCTACCCCATCCACATCGGCCAACTGGTCACGCTCAAATCGAGCGTCAACCGCGTCTTCCGTACGTCCATGGAGGTGGGCGTCAAGGTGTTCATCGAAGATCTCCGCACGCGCGAGATCAAACACACCTCCTCGGCCTACCTCACCTTCGTCGCCGTGGCGCCAGACGGCGGCAAGGTGCCGGTGATTCCGGTGATTCCGCAAACCGAGGCCGAACAACGGCGCTTCGACGAAGCCGGGCAAAGGCGCGCGGCCCGCCTGGCGATGAAAGCCAAAACGAAGTAGCCGCTATTCGCCGTCTTTGTACATGTACTTGATGTTGTGCTTGTACAGCATCAGGTTCGGCGCGCCTTCCCGGTTGAACTTCAAGGCGCACTTGTCGTACCACTCAATCACACCCTTCAAAACTTCGCCGTCCTTCATCACGATGCACATCGGCGTCTTGGCCTGCATCTGCTTCATGTAGTAGAAATTTTCGGCGTTGGTCTGGTCGGGCGGAACGGGCTTTTTGGCGGGAGCTGCGCTACGGGTCGGAGGAGGCATAGCAATTCTTACTCCTATTGCATCACAAACGAACGCTGCCGCGCAGTTCGAGCACCATCGAGTCGAGCGCAATACCCTTCTGGATATTCCGCCGTAGCAGGTCCACCAGCTCGTCGGTCTTCTTCACGGCCTTCTGGATCCACGCAAAATTGATCGCCTGCGCCAACCCGCCGAGCTCCCGTTCAATGTCAAAGTTGCGCAGCTTCGCATTTCTGTCCTGGCAGCGCAGCAGCAGCAGATCGTCCAGCAGCAGGTACAGCACCTTCAGGTGATTTTCCAGCTTCTCGGTCCGGCTCGCGTTGAGCGCCTCGGAGGTCTTCGCCCAGTCCGCCCAGGGCAGCATGCCGCACGCCGCGCCCAGCAGCGCCAGCATCTGCGCCCGCCGCTTGTCGTAGGCCTGCAGATCGATGCTCATCGCCAAACCCGGCGACCCGGCCGCCAACGCAATCCGCCGTGCGGCGTCCTTCAGCCCCTTCTCCCGCGCAAAACCCGCCATCTCCGCCTCGTGCAGCGGCGTTAAATAAATCGGCACCGACCGCGAACGGATCGTCGGCAGCAGGTCATAGGCGTTGGTGGCCGTGGCGACGATGATCAAATAGGCCGGCGGCTCCTCAAGCGTCTTCAGCAGCGAGTTCGCCGCCTGCTCGTTGGCCCGGTCGATCTGATCAATCAAAAACACCTTTCGCGTTCCTTTGAGCGGCCCGTACTGCGCCCGCTCTTTCAGCACGCGCATCTGCGGAATCGAGATCTGCCGCAGCGGTCCCTCCGGGCAGAAGGTCACAAAATCGGGGTACGAGTTGAACAGAATCGGATCCTCGTTCCGCTTCTCCGCCGTCCACTTCTCCCGCTCGGCAATCACCTCCTGATTGCTCGCCAGCGATAAGTCGTCCTGTTCAATCAACTCCGGATGGCCGACAATCGAGGCCGCAAACCGGCGCGCCAGCGTCGCCTTGCCGATGCCCTCCGGCCCCGCCAGCAGGATCGTCTGCGGCAGTCGCTGCCCCCGCACCATCTCCTGCAGCACCCGCTGCGCCTCCGCGTTGCCGTGGAAGTTTTCAAACATACGGCTCCACCTCGGCCCAGATCGCCGCCGCTACGGCCTCCACGCTCTGCCCGGCGTCAATCGTCCGGATCCGCTTCGGCTCCGCCGCCGCCAGCGCCAGGTACCCCTGCCGCACCCGGTCGTGAAACTCCTCGGCCTGGGACTCCATGCGGGATTCGTCCGGCCCTTCCTGCCCGGCGTTCCGCGCCCGCGCCCGGCTCAGCCCCGTCCGGTAGTCGATGTCCAGATAGATCGTCAGGTCTGGCAATATCTCCTGGCAGGCGATGCCGTGCAACTCCCGCACTAGCCCCGCCGTCAGGCCCCGCCCCTCGCCCTGGTAGGCCAGCGTCGAGTCCGTAAACCGGTCGCTCACCACCACGCGCCCCGCCGCCAGCGCCGGCCGGATCCATTCGTCCACGTTCTGCGCCCGGCAGGCGAAATAGAGCAGCATCTCGGCCCGCGGCGACAGCGCCTCGTTGGCCGAATCGAGCAGAATACGCCGGATCTGCCGTCCGATTGGCGTCCCGCCCGGCTCCGCCGTCTCAAGCACATCTTTGCCGTCCGCCCGCAGCCGCTCGAGCAGCAGTCGCATCTGCGTCGTCTTCCCGCAGCCGTCTCCGCCTTCGAACGACACAAAAAATCCGCGCTTAGTCATACACAAAATGCAGAACCTTCTTCAGGTCCTCCCAGGCTTCCCGCTTGGCGTTTTGGTTATACGGTCGCAGCAGGTAGGACGGATGGTAGGTCACCATAACCGGGATATCGTGCCACTTCTGCCAGTTCCCCCGCAGCTTCGTCACGCCCTCTTTGGTGCCGAGCAGCGCCTTGGCCGCCGTCGACCCGAGCGCGCAGATCGCCTTCGGCCGGATCGCCAGCAGCTGCCGGAACAGAAACTGGCCGCAGATCTCCATCTCGTCCGGCATCGGCGTCCGGTTCTCCGGCGGCCGGCACTTCACCACGTTGGCAATGTAGACATCCGGCCGGAGAATCTTGATCCCTTCCTTGGCCGCCGTGCCTTCAATCATCTGCGTCAGCAGTTGGCCGGCCCGGCCCACAAACGGCAGCCCGCTGGCGTCCTCGTCCGCCCCCGGGCCCTCGCCCACAAACACCAGCCGCGAACGCTCGTTGCCCGATCCGAAAACAATCTTGTTCCGTCCCTCGCACAAACGGCACCGGCGGCAATCGCCGATATCGGTCCGTATCGCCTCCATCGTGTCGCCTTCCGGCGCGAGCGGGATCAAGGCGGGGGGGGGCGGCGGGGGCACGGCAGCAGGTGGTTTCATGGCAGGGGAAAAAGACACGGGGGCCGGGGCCACGCGAGGCGGGGCGACGCGGGGCGGGGCGGCGGAAGGGGGCAGCAGCGAGTTGAGGTCCTCGACCAGCTCCGGCAACGCCTCGGCCTCGAGCGCCGAGCCGCGCTGGTAGATCGTCTTCACCCCTAAGTCCTGGTAGAACTCGAGAAACTGTCGTATCTCGTCCCGGGTCATTGCTTTGCGTGAAGCGCCAGCCGCAGCCGGAGCGCATGGTCGAAAATCTGGTGCGCGACATCGCGTTTCGACGCCCGCGCAATCTGGTGCGTCTCGCCGTTCCGCAGCACCAGCGTCACTTCGTTTTCATCGGCCTCAAAGCCTGTGCCGGCCTGGTTGACCAGGTTGCCCACCACCATGTCGGCGTTCTTGGTGGTCATCTTGCGCCGCGCTTCGGCCACCAGATTCTGCGTCTCCGCCGCGAAGCCAATCAGCAACCGGTCGCCTTTGCAGGCCCCCACCTCGGCTAGTATATCGGGCGTCGGGTCCAGATCCAGCGTCAGCCGCGCCGCCGTCTTTTTGAGCTTCTGCGGCGCAATCTCCGTCACATGATAATCGGCCACCGCCGCGGCCTTCACGATAATCGTCGCCGCTTCCAAGTGCGCCATCACGGCATCCCGCATCTCCCGCGCCGACCGCACGGCAACCACTTCGACGCCCGCCGGCGCCGCCAGATTCACCGGGCCGCTTACCAAAACCACCCGCGCCCCCCGCGCCGCGGCCGACTCGGCCAGCGCGTAGCCCATCTTGCCGCTCGAGCGGTTGGAAATATACCGCACCGGGTCAATCGCTTCCTGCGTCGGCCCCGCCGTAATCAGCACCGTCTCCCCGCTCAAATCCTGCCGCCGCGTCGCGGCCAGCACCGCATCGGCAATCGCCTCCACCTCGGCCATCCGCCCCGGACCGACCGTGCCGCACGCCAAGTCGCCTCTGTCGGGCCCGATAATCCGGTGCCCCCGGGCCCGCAGCGTTTCAAGATTCGCCTGCGTCGCCGGGTGCTCCCACATGTTCGTGTTCATCGCCGGCGCCAGCACCACCGGACCGGCAAAGGCCAAGTACAACGTGCTCAGAAAATCATCCGCCAGTCCGTGGGCAAACTTCCCCACCAGATCCGCCGTCGCTGGCGCCACCACCAGAACCTCGTTCTCCCGCGCTACGCCGATATGCTCGACGGCACTCGCCAGCACGGCCTCCGGCGATCGACCGTCGAACAACCCGGTGATCACCTTCCGGCCCGTCAGCGCGGCAAACGTCAGCGGCTGAATAAACTCCGTCGCGCTTGCCGTCATCACCGTGTTGACCACACAGTTCCGCCGCATCAGCGCGCGCGCCAACTCCGCCGCCTTGTATGCGGCAATGCCTCCGCCAACACCCAGGACGACGTTCATGCCGCCCCCGCGGTTAACTGCGTCTCGACGCAATCTCGGCCAGATTCGCGTCGCGAATCGGGTCTTCGTACTGGATCAGGCCCCGCCGCACCTCTTCAAGGGCGGTTACCGTCGGCTTCCGCGAAGTCGTCGGCAGAAAAGAGCGGTTGCCGTTCTGCAACTGCCGCGCCCGCTTGGCCGCCACGATAATGAAGCGGTAGGTGCTGGACTCGGGGTCATCCGGAATCGCGTAATTGGCGTTGCGGGGGGTAGTGGTCTCGGCCATAAAACTCGTTGCCTCTAAAACGAACCCAAAACTCGCTGCACCGGACCCTCCATCCGCTGCCGGCGTAATCGCTCGGCCCGGATGATACTGCGCAGGTCCGCCACGGCGGCGTCCAGTTCATCGTTGATTAGGATGTAGTCGTAGATACCGTATTGGCTCGTTTCGGCCTTCGCTTCCCGAAGCCGGCGTTCGATCACCTCCGGCCGATCCTGCGATCGGGCCCGCAAGCGTCGTTCCAGTTCCGTCCGGTCCGGCGGCAGCACAAAAATCAATACGGCGTCAGGTACTCGCTCCCGTAATTGTCTCGCACCCTGCACGTCGATGTCCATGACCAGGTCGCAGCCCGCCGCCGCCGCCCGCTCAATCTCGCTCCGGTGCGTCCCGTAATAGTTCCCGAAAACGTCGGCGTACTCCAGGAATTCGCCCCGCGATGCGCGCTCTTCAAAGTCCGCTTTCGAGGTGAAGTAGTAATCCACCCCGTCGAGCTCCGGTCCCCGCGGCGCCCGCGTCGTGTAGCTCCGCGAAAATGTCAGCCGCGGATCGGTCCGCCGGGCGTCCCGCAAAATGGTCGACTTGCCCGTCCCCGACGGCGCCGAAATCACAAAAAGAATGCTCATTCCAGGTTCAACGATTGCTCTCGGATCTTCTCGATATCCGCCTTGATCCCGAGCGCCACTTCCGTCAACTGAAGACCCTGCTCTCCCACGCCGTTCGTTTTCGACAGCATGGTATTCGTCTCCCGGTTCATCTCCTGCAGTAGAAAATCCAGCTTCTTGCCCACCTCGCCCCCCTTGGCCAGCATTTGGTCGAGTTGTTCGGAGTGGATCTCCAGGCGCGCCATCTCTTCACCAATGTCGCTCCGGTCGGCCAGAATCGCCGCCTCCTGCACCAACCGCTGCGGATCAATCGTCACCCCGCCGAGCAACTCCGCCAGACGGTCTTTCAGCCGCTGCTGAAACGCCGGCAGCGCCCGGCTCCGGATGTCCCGCACCGTGGCGGTCGCTTCCCGAATGGCCTTGGTCCGCTCGGCGAGCACCGCCGCCGTCTCGGCGCCCTCCCGCTCCCGTACGCGGTTTAATTCCGTCAGCGCCTCGTCGAGCAGACCCACGAGAAACGCCTCGAACTCCGCCTCCGGCTCCTGGTCCACGGCCGGCTCAAACATCCCCGGAATGCGCAGCGCGGCGTTCAGATCGGGCTCTGCCGTAATCGAGTGCCGGTGGCCTGCCTCCCGGAAGGCTGCAAGGTAGTTGTCCAGTAACTCGTGGTTCAAAGAGGAAGCCGTCTGGCTCCGATTGCGGTGGTACTGCACGCGAATCTCAATGTGCCCCCGCGACATCCGCTTGCGGATCAAGCCCCGCATCACGGGTTCGTAGGGATCAAGCACCCCCGGCATCTGGAAGTGCAGGTCTAGTCCCCGGTGGTTGACGCTCTTCACGGTGACTACCGCCTCGCCGTCCGGGCTCTGCCGCCGGACCCGCGCAAACCCCGTCATGCTGCGTATGCTCATGAGCCTTCCATTATGCAGAAGCCGGGGGCTCCGGTACAAGGAACCCTTGGCGGACCGTCACCTCCCAATCAGTTTCAGCCAGGACCCTCTAGCTGAGTACCCGTTTCAACACCCCGATCGATCACCTGCCATCGTGAGATCCGCCGGTGCCCCTCGTCGGGGAGAACTCGCTTGACCAAATCCTCGGCGAACACGCCTGCCTTCCTACAGCGGCGGACTGCACCACGCCTGTTTGCTCACTCCGCCGGCGCCCCCCCAAAAATCTTGAAAAGCGCCTGTCCAGTCGAGAACGAGCACTGGCCGACGAGCCATCGACATCTCCGGGAAACCAAGCGATTCGCCGCTTCCCGGTTAGAACATTCAGGCGTTGAACATTCCGGTTTCGAACCAGCCTCGCATGGCCACTCTGATCGCTACAGTTCCTACAGGATGCCTTCCCTCTGGGCCTTTGTCGGCATCGAACCTCTACTCCGCGTTCCCCGACGCCGAGACCAATTCTGCCAAGATACGGCAGACAGACTGCTATCCCTCACATCCCGAATAGTTCATGGAAAACCGGCAGCGCCACTGCACAATGAGCGCAAACCGTATTTACAGCAGTATCGCGTACCGGTCGCTGGGGCGACTCTCTCCTCCCCCACCCTTGCGCATTCAGCCGGAAAGCGAAGAGCCTGCCCGCCTGAGGGAGATCGTCTTGCTGGCTCTGCTCAAGACATTATTAGTTTTATTCCCATGCAATACTTAAGAAATGCGAAGGGAGACTAGAGTAAAAAAAGCTGAGTTGCCGGATGCGTTCATCGACAACTTGGAACTGGCTTGGAACGACGTGGACAATCAGTTCTGTCTGGAAGCGTACCTAACCGCAACCATGAAGTGGTTCCACTCGCAAGCCCACTGGGCGTCCGCTTTCTCCGGTAGCAACGATCGCGGTGATACCCCGCAGTTCGAAGATATCAGCACTTACCTGCAGAAGGTGGCGGGAGTCTATCCCGTCTCGCTGATCTCTGTAATCGGTGGATCATTCTTTCTCGATCTCGTCGCCCGCGTCGAGTTTGCCAGGATTATTCTCTTCGATCAAAACATCGTCGAGTTTGCCAAGATCTCCGCCCTCTGTAACATCCTAAATCGAGCCCCGGATCGGGATCCCTTCGACGAACTTGAGCGCGAGATTACCTCTGCTCCCGATCAACTCCTTCCATCCGTCCAATCCAGCCGCCTCAGTGTCCGTCTCGGTCCGAATACGGATTGGCAGTTCGAAGGTCGACGCGAGCCCGGCTTCCCCCTCATGCTTCGCAAGGCAACCTTCCCCGAATATGCTTGGCGCGCCAACGAAGACGACCGCCGCCGTGCGCTCGCTAACATGCGCCGCGCTCTGGCGAAGAGCCTATTTTTCAGCGTGCCGAAAATCGACGCCGCCGGCCATCTGATTGTCGTTAACTGCTCCAATGCCGACCCCAGCCAACTTTCTGATGCCTATATCCGCTCTCGCATCACCAACGCCGCCGGCATCCTGATCATTCGTTCCATCGTCGTCACGGAGAACTCCGCAGCTCTTGACCCCCATCCGTATTGGGAGGCCATCGCCCGCAGCCAGTGCTCCGGACAGAGCCATCAGTTGTGGGCCCCCGAAGACGCCGAGTGCCTCGACACCCCGCTCGACGAAACAACCCACACCTCCTCCATCCTCGGCGAACAACCGCTCCCCTCCGAAGCCGATACTCTCCTCTGCCACATCCTTTCCGGTAAGTGTCAGAGCAGGTTCCCCAGCCGCTACGCGCTCATTCGTCAGACCCTCTTCACCCTCCCTCCCCGCTTCTCCCGGGTCGTCGTGGCCGAGTTTCGTCCAGAGGGTCCAGTCGGCCGTCGGCTCCCCGCCGGCTTCCACTCCAGCGAGGACTTCACAAACTTCTATGCGGCCGCTCTGCCCCAGTTCCAACTGACAAGAACCGTCTACGCCCCCGGAGCAGATGACGACCAACGGAATATGTTTCTGGTCTTCGACCGTCTCTCCGGTTCCAGCGATAACGGGCTGCAACACCAATGGACCCGGTCCTTGGGCATCGCCAATCTTCACTTCATCGCGGAGGAAGGATTCTACCTCGCCGAAAATCACCTCGGTGGCAAACTGCGGTGGAGCAGGGGCAAAGCTCATTTACTCATTCCAGAACAAGTGGACGCAATGTTTGATGCCCTCATCCTTCGTCTGTGGCCCCTTCACCCCGTTGGCCACAGGTTTAGCATCAAAGTCAATTCCCAAGTCGTTTTCGCCGGAACAGTCGACGATTCCGGCGGCTTCTCCGGCACGGTCACATTTCCGCTGCAGCAGATTCGCCGGATAGATATTGAAAGCGAGGTGAATATCTATCGCGGCGACAATCGGACGCTCGGTATTGCCCTGCGCCAGTTCGAGTTGGCTAGCTCCGGCACGGACTAAGGAGATGACTCTGGTCCCCGAATCCGCTGTCACACCCTGTCCCCCTCTCCGCTGAGGTCACTCACTCCTTCTCCCCGGTGGCCGTTCCGTCGGAAAACTGCAACTCGTGCAGCCGCTGATACATCCCCCCCGCCCCCACCAACTCCTCGTGCCGTCCCGTCTCCACCACCCGCCCCTTCTCCAGCACAAATATCCGGTCCGCCCGCCGGATCGTCGACAAACGGTGCGCAATCACAATCACCGTCCGCCCCTGCATCAGATTCCCCAACGCCCGCTGCACCAGTACCTCGCTCTCCGTATCGAGATGCGACGTCGCCTCGTCCAGCACCAGCACCGGCGCGTTCTTGAGCAGCGCCCGCGCAATCGAAATCCGCTGCCGCTGGCCCCCTGACAGCCGCGTCCCCCGCTCCCCGATCACCGTCGCAAACCCCTGCGGCAACTGCTCAATAAAGTCCAGCGCCAGCGCGTTCCGCGCCGCCTCCCGCACCTCCTCCTCGCTCGCCTCCGGCCGCCCGTACCGCAGATTATTCGCCACCGTGTCGTTGAACAAAAACGTATCCTGCGCCACAATCCCGATCTGCTTCCGCAGCGACGCCAGCGTCAACTCCCGCGCATCCACCCCGTCCACCCGGATCGCTCCCGCCTCCGGATCATAAAAACGCGGCAACAGCGCCGCCAGCGTCGACTTACCCGCCCCGCTCGGCCCCACCAGCGCCACCACCTCTCCGGCCTTTACCGTGATCGAAACATCCGCCAGCACCGGCCCCTCGCTCGTGGGATACCGGAACGTCAAATGCTCTATAGCAATCTCGTTTTGAAACCGTCCCATCTCCCGCGCCCCGCTCACCACCGTCGAGGGCTGGTCGAGATACTCAAACACCTTCTGCGAAGCCCCCAGCGCCTGCTGAAAAATATTGTGGATCCCCACCAGCCGCTTCACCGGCTCGTACAGCATCAGCAGCGCGATCACGAAACTCGTAAACTCGCCCGCCGTCATCGCCCCCGCGCGAATCTCCGTCCGCGCGTACACCAGCAGCCCGATCACCGTCACCGCGCCCATGAACTCAATCAGCGGCGACGCAATCGCCTGCTGCATCACATACTTCAAATTGCTCCGCCGCAGCCGCCGTCCCGCCTCCCGGAACCGCGCCGATTCCACCGCCTCGGCCCCGAACGACTTCACCACCTGGTGCCCGCTCAGCGTCTCCTGCAGAATCTGGTTCACCTCCGCCGTATCGTCCTGCGCCTTCCGCGTCGACCGCCGGATCCGCCGCCCCAACTGCACCGTCGGCAGCATCACAATCGGCACCACCGTCACGCTGAACAGCGCCAGCTTCCACGACGTCTGAAAGATCACGATCAGCAGCGAAACCGCCACAAACGTCTGCCGCATCCAATCGGCCAGAATGTGCGACGTCGCCACCTGAATCTTCTCAATGTCGTTCATGATCGACGACATCAGCCGCCCCGTCGACGTCGTCTCGAAAAACTGCGCATCCTGCCGCAGCACCCGCTCAAACACCGCCTGCCGCAGGTCCGTCACGGCCGAAATCCCCACCCGGTTCACCAGATAGTTGCCAAAGTAATCCGATGCACCGCGCACAAAAAAAGCCGCCACCACAATCGCCATCACGCCCGTCACGTACCCGTCCGCGCCGCTCGAACTCAATACCTGGTCATAAATCGGCCGGATCAGGTAGGCAATCAAGCCCTGCGCCCCGCCCGCCAGCGCCATCAGCAGCACCGACGCCACCAGCGCCCCGGCGTACGGCCGCACGTACCGCAGAATCCGCCTCATAGCCGGTCCACCGCCGCGAGCACTGCCTCCACCGTCACGTTCCCCATCGACCCCCGCCCGTTCACCACCTCCGCCCGCACCCGCCACGGCGCCCACGTCTCCGCGTCCGAAGGCCCGAATATCACCACCTGCTTCACCCCCAACGCCGCCGCCATATGCGCCGGCCCGCTGTCGTTGCCCACAAACAACGACGCCCCGGCCAGCAGCGTCATCGTCTCTTCGAGCGGCGCCCCCACCACCGTCCGGAATCCTGCAAACGCGGATAAATCATCCCCCGGCCCCCCGATAAACACCGGCTCCAGCCCCCGCAAATGCTCCGCCACGGCCCGAAATCCCGCCGCGCTCCAACTCTTATCCGCCGCCGAAGCCGCCGGGTGAATCACCGCGTACGGCCGCTCCGCCGCCACCCCCGCACGCGCAAACAGCCGCGCCCGCGGCACCTCTCCCACCGGTACCCCCAAATAAAACACTCCCGATGCTAAATGTTCGGCTGTGTGCACCCGCCGCTCCACCCCGAATACCGCCTGCGCCCGCGGCATCTGCACGTTGTAAATCCCCTGCGCCGCATAATGCTGAAATCCCGCCCGCCGCCCCGCCAGCGACAGCGCCGTCAGCCACATACTCCGCGTCCCCCCGTGAAAATTGATCACGAGCCGCGGCCCCCACATCGTCAACTCCCCCATCGCCGGACTCAACACCGCATCCACATCCGGGTTCCCGCGAAAGACCGCCGCGAAGCGGTCCTCCACCACCACCGCCAGCTTCAGGTCCGGCCGGTATCGCTTCAGCAGATGAATCGCCGGCGTCGTCAGCACGCAATCACCCAGCGAACGCAACCGGATGATCCCCACCTTGGCGCCTTCGGGCAACTGCTCCAGTACGGTGCTCAATCTTCGACTTTCGCTTCGTCTATCAGCATCACCGGAATCTCATCCCGAATCGGATAGACCCGGCGGCACTGCACGCACTTGAGGCCGCTGCCGTCCGCCTTCATCTCCAGGCTCGTCTTGCACAGCGGACAAACCAGAATCTCCAGCAACTCCTTGCTGATTGCCATGGCTAGCTCCTCGCCGCCTTCACCGCGGCCAGAAACTGTTTGGCCCGCTCGGTGAATACTTCATATTTCCCCGCCTTGATCGTTTCGTTGTCGATCAATTCGCTGCCCACCGCCACCGCCGACGCCCCCGCCTTTAAGAAGTCGCCGATCGTGTCGAGATTCACCCCGCCCGTCGGAATCATCTCCACCTGCGGCAGCGGCGCCTTCACGGCCTTAATGTACTTCGCCCCGCCCACGTTCGAGCACGGGAACACCTTCACGAAGTCCGCCCCCGCCTCCCACGCCGTCAGAATCTCGGTCGGCGTCAGCGCCCCCGGGCAGATCACGGTCGAGTAGCGCCGCGCCATCTCAATCGTCGCCACCTTCAGCGCCGGCGTCACCAGGAAGCGCGCCCCGGCCAGAATCGTGGCGCGGGCGGTCTCCGGATCGAGAACCGTCCCCGCGCCCAGAATCATCTTGTCGCCAAACGCATCGGCCAGCTTTTCGAGCGCCCGGATCGCCCCCGGCGTTGTCATGGTAATCTCCGCCGAGCGGATTCCCCCTGCGTAGACGGCCTCAATCGACTGGATCGCCGCCTCCGCGGAGTTCACCCGGATGATCGGTACGATCCCGATCTCAAGCATGCTCGAAACAATTTGCTGTTTGGTCATGAAATCACTAGGTTACCAATCCACCACCGAACCGTCATCCGCATCGTAGCTCTCCTGGTTCCGCCAGTCGTGCCCGATCTTATCCGCCATCGCGTTCTCATCGAGCTCAATGCCCAACCCCGGACCCGTCGGCAGCTCCAGATAACCCTCGCGAACTGTGAACGGATTCTTGATGTACCCCTCGCCCAAACTCACCTGCTCCTGAATCAGGAAGTTCGGAATCGACGCCGCCAGATGCACCCCCGCCGCCAGCGAAATCGGCCCCAGCGGATTATGCGGCGCAATCGTCGCGTAGTACGCCTCCGCCATCCCCGCAATCAGCCGCACTTCCGTAATGCCGCCCGCATGGCACATATCCGGCTGCAGAATGGTCGCGGCCTTCTTCTCGAGCACCTCGCGGAAGCCCCACTTGGTAAACACCCGTTCGCCCGTCGCAATCGGCAAATGCGTACCCCGCGCAATCTCGGCCATGATGTCGTGGTTCTGCGCCTGGCAGGGCTCTTCAATGAACATGGGGTTGTACGGCTCCATGCCCTTGATCAGCATCTTGGCGTGCGCCGGCGAAATCGCCCCGTGGAAGTCCACGCCGATGTCCACGTTATCGCCCACCGCCGCCCGCAGCTCCGCGAACTTCTCGACCGCGTACTTCACCTCGGCCGGTGTCTCAATGTACCGCGCCGGCCGCCGCTTGGCCGGGCCCGTCTTGAACGCCGTGAAGCCCTTCTTCAGATCGGCCTTCATCGACTCCGGCGTGCGCGAATGCGCGTAAACCCGCACCCGGTTCCGCGTCGGCCCGCCCAGCAGTTCGTACACCGGCACCCCGAGCGCCTTGCCCTTAATGTCCCACAGCGCCTGGTCAATGCCGCTCAGCGCCGAGGTCAGCACCGGTCCGCCGCGATAAAACGCATGCCGGTAGATCGCCTGCCAGTGGTGCGTCACCGCCCGCGGGTCCTTGCCCACCAGGTATGGCTCAATCTCCTTGATCGCCGTCGCGCACGTCAGCGCCCGCCCTTCCACCACCGGTTCGCCCAGGCCCACAATCCCCGCGTTCGTGTGGATCTTCAAAAACAGCCAGCGCGGTTTGACGAGAATCGTCTCCAGCTTCGTAATCTTCAGGTTGTCTTTCTTGGCGATCGGTGCGTTCTGCGCCAGCGCCGGGTTCTCTTGAAACAGCGTGGCCAGTCCGGCCGCACCCAGCCAGTTCCGTCGGGAAAAGTTGCTCATACCGCCCTCCACTCTATCAGGCAAAATGCACCCACAGCCCGCCCACGGCCAGCAGAATCGCCACCGTCGCCGCCACCTCCATCCGCGTACCCCGAATGTGGCTGAATGCCATCGTCAACTCCTCAATCCCCGTCTTCACCGCCGACAACTTCGACACCACCACCATCAGCAGCACGCACAGCGCGAACACCCCCACGCTGAAGTTCAAAAAGCTGATCGCCACCACGTCATTGAACACCCCCAAATCCATCTTGAATGCGTTGCTCAGCACGTCCAGCACAAACCGCCCGCCCCCGATCACCCCGCCCACCACCAGCGTTGTCAACGCCGCCCGCGGCGTCGCCCCCTTCCACAAAATTCCCGTCAGAAAGGTCGCCGCAATCGGCGCGCCCACGTAAGCCTGCACACTCTGCAGGTACATGTACACCTGATCGTTCAGGTTCCGGATAAACGGAATCCACACCACCGAAAGCGCCACAATCACCCCCGTCGAATACCGCCCGAAACGCACCAGTTGCCGCTCGCTCGCCTCCGGCCGCCATTTCTTGTAAATGTCCATCGTCAGCAGCGTCGAGCAGGAATTGAACACGCTCGAAAGCGAACTCATCAACGCCGCCAGCAGCGCCGCCACCATCAACCCCTTCACCCCCGGCGGCAGCAGCCGCATCACCAGCAGCGGATAGGCGTTGTCCCCCGTCACCTCCGCCGGCCACAGCGCCTTGGCAATCAACCCCGGCAGCACCAGAATAAACACCGGCAGAATCTTCAACGCCGCGCAAAACAGCGTCCCGTAGCGCGCCTGCTGCACGTTCCGCGCCGATAGCGTCTTCTGCACAATCACCTGATCCGTGCACCAGTACCACGTCCCCAGAATCAGCGTTCCAAAAATCGTTCCCACCCACGGATACACCGGGTCGCTCGCCGGCTTCACCATGTGGAAGAAGTCCGGGGGCAGGGAACTGCGCAGCGCCGCAAATCCGCCCACCTCGTTCAGGCCGATCACCGTCAACACAATCGCCCCCGCCACCAGCAGCACCGCCTGAAACACGTCCGTGTAGATCACCGCCGCCAGCCCCCCGAAGATCGTATACACCCCCGTCGCCACCACCAGCAGAATCGCCGACGTCATGTAGTCCCAGCCCAGAATCTCCCGAATCAGTATCCCCCCCGCGAACAGACTCACCGAAATCTTCGTGAACACATAAGCGAACAGCGACACCCCCGTCAGATACCACCGGCACCCCGGCGAAAATCGCATCTCGAGAAACTCCGGCATCGTAAACACCTGGCTCTTCAAATAGTGCGGAACAAAAAGCCAGCCCAGCAGCAGCAGACAAATCGCCGCCGACCACTCATAGCACCCCACCGCGAACCCCGTCGAAGCCCCGCTCCCCGCCAGACCAATGAAATGTTCGCTCGAAATGTTGGTCGCAAACAGCGACGCTCCCACCGCGAACCACCCCACGTTCCCCCCCGCCAAAAAGTACTCCGCCGTGTTCCTCTCCCGGACCGAATGGTAAAAACCAATTCCGAAAACAATCACAAAGTAGATCGCAATGATGGACCAATCAAGCATGCGCCATAGTTTACTGAAACCCGCACCGCTCCACTACCTCCCCCCTCCCCCCGCTATCATGGTCAGACCGCCATGGTCACCACCCCGCTCAACCGCCGCCGCTTCCTCGGCGCCCTCGCCGCCGCCGCTGCCGCTCCCGCCCGCGCCCAGCAGCGCCCCCCCAACGTCGTCTTCATCCTCGCCGACGACCTCGGCTACGGCGACCTCGGCTGCTACGGCCAAAAACGCATCAAAACGCCCAACCTCGACCGCCTCGCCGCCGAAGGCATCCGCTTCACCCAGGCCTACGCCGGCTGCACCGTCTGCGCCCCCTCCCGCTCCGCCCTCATGACCGGCTACCACACCGGCCACACCCGCGTCCGCGGCAACGGCAAAAACGAAATGCTCCTCCGCGCCGAAGACTTCGTCCTCCCCGAGCTCTTCAAAAAAGCCGGCTACACCACCGGCATGTTCGGCAAGTGGGGCCTCGGCGGCGTAGGCTACCCCGGCTACCCCACCAAGAAAGGCTGGGACGCCTGGTTCGGCTTCTTCAGCCAGTCGCAGGCGCACCTGTACTACCCCGACATGCTCCTCGACGGCGACCACGCCGTCGAACTCACCGGCAACTGGGGCGGCAAAAAGAAGCAGTACGCCCCCGATCTCTTCCTGAACCGCGCTCTTCAGTTCCTCGAAACCAACCAATCCAAACCCTTCTTCCTCTACTTCTCCTCCACCATCCCCCACGCCAACAACGAGCTCGGCCGCGACACCGGCGACGGCATCGAAATCCCCGAAGACGCCCCCTACTCCGCCGAACCCTGGCCCCCGCTCGAACGCAAGTTCGCCGCCACCATCACCCGCCTCGACCGCGACCTCGGCCGCCTCTTCGACAAACTCAAATCCCTCGGCCTCGACAACAACACCCTCGTCCTGTTCAGCTCCGACAATGGCGCCCACAAAGAGGGCGGCCACAACCCCGATTTCTTCCAATCCTCCGGTCCGCTCCGTGGCACCAAACGCAGCTTAACCGAAGGCGGCATCCGCGTCCCCTTCCTCGCCCGCTGGCCCGGCCGCATCGCCCCCGGCCAGGTCTCCCACCATCCCTTCGCCTTCTGGGACATGATGGCCACCTTCGGCGACCTCACCAGACAACCCGTGCCCAAAGACACCGACGGCCTCTCCATCCTCCCCGCCCTCACCGGCGGCCAGCCCCAGGTCCACGAATACTTCTATTGGGAGTTTCACGAAGGCGGCTTCCAGCAGGCCCTCCGCGCCGGCAACTGGAAGTATGTCAAGCCCGCCCTCTACGACCTCAGCCAGGACCTCCACGAAACCACCGACGTCGCCCAACAGAACCCCGCCGTCGTCGCCCGCATGGAAAAAATCCTTGCCACCGTCCGCACCAACTCCCCGGACTTTCCCGTCCGCTAGCGACGGCCAGACTCCGGCCCGACGTGTATATCACTCACCAAAAAGTGTATACTCCGGGCATGGCGTTCCACATCCGCAACTCCGACGCCGAGCGATTACTCCGCGAACTGCAGGCCCTCACCGGTGAGACCCTGACCGACGCCGTCCGCAACGCTCTCGCCGAGCGCCTGGAGCGCGAGAAAATCAAATTAGCGGCTCTCCAGGAACCAGACTCCCTGTTCGCCTCCATGCGCGACATCTGGGCCCGTCTCAGTCTCGTCCCCAATCGCGATCCCCGCCCCGACGACGACATCCTCGGCTATGGTCCCGATGGACTCCCTCAATAAAATGGTCCTCGATACCTCCGCCATTGTCTGTATCATCCGCCAGGAGCCGGAAGCGGCCGGTTTCCTCCGCGCTCTGGCCCGCACGCGCACCCGGCTCGTGTCGGTGGTCTCCATCGTCGAGGCCGGCATCGTGCTCGAAAAACAATTCGGCTCCTCCGGCTCCCGCGAACTCGAAAACGCCATCTCGGCCCTGCAGCTGAATGTGCAGCCCGTCTCGGTAGAACAAGGCCGCCAGGCCTTGCTCGCCTTCTGGCGCTACGGCAAAGGCATTCATCCCGCGGCCCTGAATTTTGGTGACTGCTTCACCTACAGCCTGGCCAAGTCCACCGGCCAGCCGCTGCTCTTTAAAGGCAACGATTTCAGTCAAACCGATCTGCCTGCCGTCGCGCTCCACCCGTGAGCCCGCCCCCCCCTACTGCCCCTCCAACGCATAAGCAATCACCGCGTCATCCGTCACCGGATTATTGAAAAATCCGCCCCCCGTCGCCGTAATCACCACATACTGCCGCCCGTCCCGCCCCTCGTAAGTCATCGGCGTCGCCTCCGCCGCCCCCTTTAACTTCACCGTCCATAACTCCTCCCCCGTCTTGGCCGCGAACGCCCGGAACCGCGCGTCATCCGTCGCCCCGACAAACACCAATCCCCCCGCCGTCACCATCGTCCCCCCGTTCCCCGGCCGCCCCGTCTTCTGCTTCCCCTCCGGCAAACTGTCCGTCACCCCCAGCGGCACCCGCCACGCAATCTCCCCCGTATGCACATTCACCGCCACCAACTGCCCCCACGGCGGCTGCTGACAAGGATACTGCTGCGGCGTCGGACCCTTCACGCTGAACCGTCCCCCCGCCCCCGGCAAACCCTCATAGGGCCCCCCCGGATCCACCCGGTTCCCCTGTCCCGCCCCCAGCGCCGGACCCTTCTTCGGATCATGATCCCGCAGCCCCGCCACCTGCCCTAACTCATTCACATTCGCAAACAGGAAACCTAGCTCCGGACTATACGATGTCCCACCCCAGTTCACCCCCCCGTGGTTACCCGGAAACTGTACCCGCATCCGGTTGTAAGTCACCGGCAGATACGGCCCGCCCACCGCCATGCCCCGCAGTAACTCCCGGCACGCCGCCTCAATCTCCGGCGTCACCGTCGCCACGTCCTTCATCTCAAATCGCATCCGGCTCAGCGGCTCCGGCTTCCGCGGAAACGGCTGCGTCTTCGCCGTCCGCTCAAGCGGCACCTCGCTCTGCGCTACCGGCCGCTCCTCCACCCCGTAAATCGGCTTCCCCGTCACCCGGTCGAGCAAAAACACGAGCCCCACCTTATTCACGGCCGCCACCGCCGGAATCACCTTCCCCCCCCGCTTCACCTCCAGCAGCAGCGGCGCCCCCGTCATATCAGCGTCCCAGATGTCGTGGTGCACCACCTGGAAATGCCACAAATACCTCCCCGTATTCGCATCCGCCGCCACCAGGCTGGTCCCGAACAGGTTGTCCCCCGGCCGGTCCCCGCCGTACTGGTCCACCGACGGCGCCCCGAACGGCATGTACACAATCCCCCGCTGCTCATCCACCGTCAAAAATCCCCAAACGTTCACCCCCGTCCGGTTCTTCCAGCTCTCTCCCCCCCACGTCTCGTGGAATCTCTCCCCCGGCCCCGGAATCGAACGGAACGTCCACACCAGCTTCCCCGTCCGCATATCCCACGCCCGCACATCCCCCGCCGGACCCTGCGGCGGATTCTCCTGCGTCGTTCCGCCCGTAATCACCAGATGCTTGTACACCGTCGGCGGCGACGTCAACAGGTTCCGCCCCGGCAGCCCCCGCATAATCGCCTCCGTGTTCAGGTTGATCACTCCGTTATCCCCAAACCCCGGATTCGGCTTCCCCGTCTTCGCGTCAATCGAATATAGCTTCCCGTCGCTCGACCCGAACACCACCTGCGCCGGCGTCTTCCCGTCTCCCGGCCAATACTCCAACCCCCGCGTCGACGGAATCCCCGCCGGCACCGCGAAAGACCAGAACTCCTCCCCGGTCACCGGGTCCAGCGCCGTCACCCGTCCGTAGGGTGTGGTGATGTACATCACCCCCCGGATCACCAGCGGCGTCACCTGACTCGGCCGCAGTCCCGCTCCGAACAGCCCGCCCCCTCGCCGTCCCGTCTCCGGCTCATCGCCTACCGGCCCGCCCGCCGCCCGCGACCGCGCCGGCGCCCCGCCCGCGAACCCTGCCGGCTTCATGTGGTGTACCCAGGCTACTTTCAGCTTCCCTACGTTCTCCGGCGTAATCTGCCGCAGCGGCGAAAACCGCATCGCCCCGGCGTCGTGCCCATACGTCCGCCACTCTTTGGCCGGGTCGGCCGGCCCGCTCATCTCCGGAATCCGTGCCGCCCGCCCCGCGGCCTCCGCGCGCGCCGCCAAGGTCGCCGCCTCCGGCCCCGCCGCCGTCACTGTCCCCGCCGCCGGTTCGGCCTCCCCGCCCGGCGCCCCGTAATGCTTCACCAGGTACAGCAGCACGGTCTGAAACTCGCTATCGCTCCCCGTCGCCCCCAGGTTCACCATCTTCGCCAGCGTCTCGCCCCACGCCGCCCGTCCCTGCCGCAGCGAAACCGTCTGGTCCATCGAGTGGCACCGGCTGCACAGCTTCTGCGTCTCCGCCTTACCCGGCCCCTCCGGCAGCACCACCGCCGCCGCCAGATCCCACAGTCCGAACAGAAAAAGACAAGACCGAACCCAACCCGTGTGCGTCATGAGAAGTCCTCATTCTATCCCCGCCCCGCCCACCGCCACCACGCTCCCCCGGTACATCCCCATCCCACACCCAAACCGCACTTCCCCCCGCCGCTGCGCCGGCAACCGCACCACCACCGTCCCCCCCGGAGCAATCTCCCGCTCTATCCCCAACCCCGGAAAAACAATCCGCCCCCCGCAGTTGCCCTCCGTCGTCCGCGTAATCGCCAGCACCACCGGCCTCCCCGCGGGCACCTCCACCCGCGCCGGCTCATACCCGTGCGCCGTAATCCGCACCCGCACCGCCCCCGCCGGCGCCGCCTCCTCCTCCCCTCGCCGGCCCACCGCCCCCTCCACCCGCAACCAAAACGGAACCGTCACCACCCGCTCCCCCAACTGCATCTGAAACCACAGCTTGTACCGCCCCGCCGCCGCGAAGTTCGCCCCCACCCGCACCCGCTCCGGCGCCGCCGTCCCCCCGTGCTCATGCTCCACCCCCACCCCAGACTGCGGATGCGCATGAAACAAACTCGCCAACCCCTCCCCGGCCATCACCACATGCGCCCACTCCCCCAGGTACGGCCGCCAACCCCTCACCCCCTCCCCCACCCGGAACACCAGTTCCACATCCTCGCCCGCCCGCACCGTCCCTCCCTGTTCCAGCGTCACCCCGGGATTCACCACCTCCTCTGCTTTCTCCGCCGCCGCTCCCGCAATCGTCACGTCATACTCCTCCCGCCGCGCATTGCCCCCCGGCGGCGTATACTCCGCATACACCCGGTACCGCCCCGCCCGCGGATACGCATACGCCACCTCCCACACCCCCTCCTCGTTCACCTCCGGATGCAGATGCGCAAACGAACTCCGGTCGTGCGCAATCACCAGCACATGCATCGGCCTCTCGTGCACCAACTCCAAATGCCGCTCCAGCTTCCCCCCCGCCCCCGGCACCCGAAACCGCAGCATCCCCTCTGCCCGCGGCGCCTTGTACTCCCCGTAGAACTCGTGCGCCAGCAGATACGGAAACGCCGCCCGCCCCTCGCCGTTCGTAGACAAAAAATAAGCGTACGTCCCCTCCGGATACTCCGCCGTCTTCGCCATCCGCCCGTTGTACTCATCCAAGTCCCCGGACCCCGCCACGTACTCGTAATCCTCCGCAAAGCTCCCCAGCGGATACTCCGCGCTCACCGGCGGCCCCTCCTGCCCCGGCGCCATCACCGTCCCGTCCGGCCACCGGTCCCGCCGCTCCATCCGCCGCGGCTGATAGCTCGACCGCATCCGCCTCCCGTCCCACCACGGCCCGTAAACCGGATACCCATCCAGCGCGTATCCAATCAGCGGCGAATCGCCCCGCCCCCCCGCCAACAGCGCTTCGAGCAGCCCCGGCCGCGCCGCCCCGTGCGTCTCCCCGGCCCCCCGCGCCACCGGGTCGAAATGCCATAAGTTCCGCTCTTTGTAAGACTGCGCCTCCAACCGGTTCGGCATCGGCACCCCGTTCAGAAACACCCCCGCGTACCCCGCCGGAATGTGCGCATGCCGCCCCGCCGCCGGCCGCGGCCGCCGCGGCAGCCGGAAGGTGTACTGCGCCAGCCCCGCCGCCGGACGCGCCGCCTGCGCCAGCGGCCCCAGCCACGCCAGCGAAATCCCCGCCGACCGCACCACCACCTCCTCCCCCGTCACCTCCACGCTATGCACGTCCGGCTCTGCCGCCCCCGGCCCCTTCGCGCGGATCCACCCCTCCCGCACCGGCTGCGCCCCCAAAGTCGAAACCAGCAAAGCCGCCGCCAGCAGTCGCATATCACCGAATCACCAGGTTCACCGGGTTCGACGGCTTCCCGCCCGCCGTCACCACCACGTCCACCTTCCCCCTACCCGCCAGCCCCGCCGGCAGTGTGACGTTGATCTGGTCCAGCCCCGCATACGTGCCCTGCGGCCCCGCATACGCTACCGGCGCGGCCACGCCGCCCACCGTCGCCGTCACCTCCTTGGCCCCGTTCAGCCCCGTCCCGTACAGCACCAGCGTCGCCTGCTCCCCCGCCGGCCCCAGCGTCACCGGACCCTGCACCAGCTCATACTCCACCCTGCCGCCCCGCAACCGCGCCACCTGCGCCACCGCCGCGTTCTCCGCGTTGGCCCGGAATAGCCCCGGATAGGTGCTCACAACATGGATCGCCCCCGGCACCGTCACCCCGCCCGCCGTAATCCGCACCGTCGCCAATCCCGTCGCCACCGTCTCCGGAATCCGGTAGTTCACCTGCCTCGCCGACGCATACGAAATCGGTGCCGGCGTCAATACCCCCGCCGCGTCCACAATCGTCACCGTCGCCCCGCCCAGCGTCACCGGCCAGTTCGCCGACCCCGCCGTCTCGGTCGCCGTCGCCAGCTTTGCCTCAAACTGCGCAAAGGCCGTCATCAGCGCCCCCGGCGTCACCGGCCCGCCTTCCAGCGAGGCCGACGACCAGTGAATCGCGTTCGCCTGCACCAGCCCACCCCCGGCATCGTCCCCGCTCGCGTTCCGGTAGGAAGCCCCATCGGCCGCGTTGAAAACCACCACCCCGTTCACCCAGATCCCTACCGCTCCCAATCCCGTATTCGTCCGCGTCCCCGCCGCCGCCTGCGGAGCCCGCGGCAGCGCGGGCTGCACGTCGATCGCCGCCGCGAAGTTCATAAACACCCCGCCGTTCATCCCTCCCGCAAACCATGGCCCGATCACGTAGCTCGGCAGGTTGTTCGAGTTCACATACACCGTGCTCGCCGTCGTCCGGATGCGCTGAATATCTGCCTTCGCGGGCGTCGTTACACCTCCGCCCGGCGCTCGCGCCCCCGCCGGCTGCACCCCCGGCCACGTCGTCTGCGGACCCGCCGACGGGTCCCAACCCACCACCGCCCGCGCCACCGTCGTCGCGTTCTCCGTCTGCCAGGATTGCAGCGTCGGATCGGTCGTGTTCCGCGGCCCGCTGTACTGCCCGTTCGCGAAGTAATCCTGCGCCTCGGCCGGCGCCGGCGCCATCGCCGCCCCCCGCGCCACGGTCCCGTAATACTGCAAACCCAGAATGTAGGGAAACGCCGGCGTCCCGTCCTCCTGAATCGTCACAAAGTAGGCGTACGTCCCGTTCGGATACTCCGGCGTCACCGTCGTCCGCCCGTTGAACTGGTCCAGGTCCCCCAGCCCCGCTACATACTCGTTGTCCTCCACATACCGCCCCAGCGGAAAACGCGCACTCACCGCCGGCCCCTGCTGCGCCGCCGGCAGACTCTGCGGCACCCCCGGATGATAATCGAGCGCCCAATCCGGCAGCGTATCCCGCTGCGTCATCCGCCGCAGCCGGTAGCCGGACCGCATCCGCCGCACCGGGCTCCCCGCGCTCTTCGGGTCGCTGTAGCCGTAGGGCCCGTAAATCGGGTACCCGTCAAAAGCCCACCCCAGAATCGGCGAGTGCTTCCATCCCCCCGCCTTCTCCCGGTACGTGCTCCCCGTCCGGCTCGTCGCCACCACTTCGATGTTGTCCCCCAACTGCGCCCGCAGGCACACCGGCTGCACATGGTTGTGGTACTGCCCCTGCCCCGGCTGGTGCGCCAGGCAGGCATCAAACGTGTCTCGCTCGCCAAACAGCGCATCGCGCAGCCAGATGCCGTCCCCCGCCTGCATTCCCGGCGGCGGCCCCGGAGGCGGCCCCGGAGGCTGTCCGAACGCCACGCTCAGCGCGGCCCATAGCACCACAAATCTCGGCTTCATTGCTCCGAGCCTACCGCCAATTCCCTTCCGTGCCCAGTTAAGAGGTGTTAAGACGCCCTCTCCGCCCGATCCGGCCGCCCGCCGCTCCAGTCCAATTCCTACGGGACATCGAAATCAATGCAAACCCGGAAACACGAAAAAACTGATACGCTGCTCCGCAATCTGACCCGCCCCCGGGCCATCCGCCTCATGCCCCGCCTCCACCCCCCTCTCCTTATCCTCCCCCTCCTCGCCCTCGCCCAATCCCCCGCCCCCCCTACGGCCTCTCCCAGCGCATCCCCTGGACCGCCTCACCGGCTCCCCCGACCCGCCCCCGCCCCTCCGCCTCGCCCGCGCCTTCCCCCAAATCTCTTTTGAAGGACCCGTCTTCATCGCCCAGGACCCCCTCTCCCCCCGCCTCTGGGTCGCCGAATACGAAGGCTGCCTCTACTCCTTCGACCCCGCCGACCCCACCGGAAAAAAAGACCTCGTCCTCGATATGGGCCGCGGCATCTCCGCCTTCTCCTTCCATCCCCGCTACCAGGACAACGGCCACATCTTCGTCTTCTCCGCCCCCAACCCCCGCGATAACCGCGGCGAAAAAGGCCAGTTCTCCCGCGTCTCCCGCTTCGAAGTCGACCGCGCCGCCCAGCCGCCTCGCGTCAAGCCCGGCTCCGAACGCATCATCATCGAATGGACCGCCGGCGGCCATAACGGCGGCGAAGCCATCATCGGACCCGATGGCTACCTCTACATCACCACCGGCGACGGCACCTCCGGCTCCGACGGCAACGAATCCGGCCAAAACCTCTCCGACCTCGACTCCGTGGCTCTGGTGCAAGCTTTTCGGGATGGGCGAAGATGGGGGAATGTCCCGATTTGTTTCGGTCGAAGAGCTGTTCGCCGGTCGCCATTTCGACAAGGAGATTGTCGTGTTGTGTGTACGGTGGTACCTGAGTTTCAAACTGAGCGACCGGGATTTGGTCAGCATGATGAGCGAACGCGGCATCGGTCTGGCACAGACGACCATTCTGCGCTGGGTACAGCATTACACGCCGGAATTCGAGAAGCGGTGGCGGCGGTATGCTCGCCCGGTAGGCGGCTTCTGGCGGATGGATGAGACCTACATCAAGGTGCGCGGCGAATGGGTCTACCTGTACCGAGTGGTCGATAAAGCGGGCAAGACAGTGGACTTCTTCTTGAGCCGAGAACGGGATACCAACGCGGCCAAAGCGTTTTTGCGCAAGGCGATGAAGGGGCAGCGCGTGCCGGCCAAGGTGACCCTGGATGCGTACGCGGCGTCCCATCGCGCGGTGGCAGATTTGAAAGATAGCGGCGAATTGCCGAAGCGCGTGGTAGTGCGGAGCAGCAAGTCCTTAAACAACTTGAT